>NZ_JBJLSG010000041.1:0-34490 GCF_050871925.1 Kineococcus gurbantunggutensis | reverse complement strand
GGGCGAGCGGGGGGTGCTGCGACACCCCCCGCACACCCCCCCCCCCCCCCCCCCCCCCCCCCCCCCCCCCCCCCCCCCCCCCCCCCCCCCCCCCCCCCCCCCCCCCCGCGGCGCGCCGCCCGGGAGCGCTCAGCGCCCGGCCACGCGCTCCAGCAGCTCCTCCACGCGCTCCCCCACCGCGGCCGGGGAGTACCGCCTCTCCACGTGCTCGCGGGCCGCGCCGCGCAGGCGCGGGGCGGCGGCCAGGCCGCGGGTGACGGCGCCGGCGAGGTCGGCGGCGGAGGTGGAGGCGGCCAGCAGCGCCGGGTCGAGGCCACCGGCGACCTCGGGGTTCGCGCCCACGGGCGTGGCGACCACGGGCACCCCGCTGGCGAACGCCTCCAGGGTGACCACGCCGAAACCCTCCAGCTCCAGGGTGGGCAGCACGAACAGGTCCGCCACCCGGTACAGCTCCGGCAGGTCCTCCTCGGGAACGAAACCCAGCAGCCGCACCGCGTCGCGCACGCCGAGCTCGTCGACGCGGCGCTCCAGCTCCCCGGCGAGGTACCCGCGCCCGCCGATCAGGACGCGCAGGCCCGGGTGCCGCTCGCGCAGCGCCGGCACCGCGGCGAGGAGGTTCTCCAGGCCCATGCGCCGCACCAGGCGGCGCACCGTCAGCAGCACCGGAGCGTCCCCGTCCACGCCCCAGCGCGCGCGCAGCGCCGAACGCCCGGGACCGTCGGCGGGGTGGAACCGGTCCAGGTCCACCGCCAGCGGCACCACGTCCACCGGGGTCCGGGCGCCGGGGTGCACCTCGTGCAGCTGCGCGCGCATGAAGGAGCTCGTCGCCGCCACCCGCGCGCAGCCGTCCACCGCGCTCAGCTCCGCCCGGCGCGTCAGGTCCGCCACGACCCCCGCGGCCGCGCGCGCCAGCGGGTACTTCCCGCCCGCCGCGTCCAGGCGCACCTCCACCGACGACGGCGCGTGGAACCGGTACAGCGCCTTGCGCCCCAGCCCGGCGCGCACCACCGCCGCGCCGTGGAAGGTGCTGTGCACGTACAGCGCGTCGAAGCGCTCGCGCGCGTCCAGCGAGCGCAGCCAGCCGGGCACCCGCGCCAGCGTCGCCGCCGGGTGGGCGTAGTAGCCGCGCGAGGCGCGCGCGGGCGCGGGGTGGCGCAGCAGCCGGTGGGTGCCGCGGTCCTCGGCCAGCGGCTGGTCGGGGTCGTGCCGGCGCACCAGGACGGTGACCTCGTGCCCGCGGCGGGCCAGCTCATCCACCTCCACCAGCACGGAGGAGGCGACACCGCCGCGGTGCTCGGGCGGGACGCCGTCGGTGATGACGAGGAGACGCACGGGGCGAGCCTGCCACGGGCGTGGCTACGGTGAGCCGGTGGGCGAGGACCTCCTGGAACGTTCCTTGGCGGCGCTGGTGCGCGGCGACCGCGACGCCGCGCGCGAGGCGGCCGAGCGGGCCGCCGCCGGCGGCGGTCCCCTGCTGGCGCGCGCCCTGGCCGAGCACCTCGGCGGCGCGGCGGGGACCGCGGTGTACGACCGGCCGGCCGCCTTCGAGGCCTTCATCCGCGGCGGCGGCAACGTGCCGCTGTACGCGGCGGTCTCCGACGCGCTCGCCCGCGCGTACCGGCGGCACGCGGTGCGCGACCTGCTGGACGTCGGCTGCGGCGACGGCACCGCCCTGGTGCCTGCCCTGCCGGCCGCGGCCGGCACGCTGCGGGGGCTGGACCTGGTGGAGCCGTCCGCGGCGCTGCTGGCCGGGGCGCAGCAGCGGCTGGCGGCCGCCGATCCCCCGGCCGCCGCTGCCACGGTCGCCGTGCGCACCTGGCCGGAGAGCGCCCAGCGCTTCACCACCCACCACCTCGGGGGGCGCAGCTGGACCCTCGTCCAGTCCACGTTCGCCCTGCAGTCCCTGCCCGTGGCCGAGCGCGGCGCGGTGCTGCAGGCGCTGCGCCCGCACACCGCGCACCTGCTCGTCGTGGAGTTCGACGTCCCCGACGCGGTGCACGGCAGCGGGGAGCACCTGCGCTCCCTGCTGGCCCGCTACGAACGGGGCCTGGCCGAGTACGCCGAGGACGGCGTCCCCACCGCCACCACCGACCTCGTCGCGCAGGGCTTCCTGATGCCCGTGCTCACCGGGCAGCTGCTCCCGGCGGCCCCCGGTGCGGTGCGCACCAACTGGGAGCACCCCGCCGGCACCTGGCGCGAGCAGGTCCGCGCCGCCGGTTACCGCGACGTGCGCACCGAGGCGCTGCACGACTACTGGTCCTCCCCGGCGTTCCTGCTCACCGCCCGCGGCGACGCGGCCTGAGCCCCGCGCCGCCCCGGCCACGCGCACGGCCCCGGGGGCGGGGACCACCTCCGGGGCCGTGCGGGTCGTGCGGGTCGTGCGGGTCGTGCCGCTGCCGTCAGGAGACGGTGACCTGCCGGGTGGACCACGAGTACGTCATCGACCCGCGCTGGTAGTCCTGGCGGACCCCGCCCGGCACCGCGTACTCACCGCTGACCGGGTACCCCAGCCGGCCGGTCTCCCAGCCCAGGGCGGCGTAGCGCTCGCCGATCGCGCCCTTCACCTCGTGCGCGCCCGTGGCGGGCGACCAGTACACGAGGCCGCCCTGGTAGCGCTGGACGACACCGCCGTCCCTGAGGCGGATCTCGTCGCTCGTCGGGTACCCCAGCGTCGAGGTCTCCCAGCCCTTCGCCGCGTACAGCGCCCGGACCGCGCCCTTCACCTCGTGCGCGCCGGTGGCGGGCGTCCAGTAGACGAGACCGCCCTGGAACTGCTGGACGACGCCGCCCTCGCGGATGCGGACCTCCCCGCTCGTCGGGTAGCCGAGGGCGGAGTTCTCCCAGCCCTTGGCCGCGTACAGCTCCCGCACCGCGCCGGTGACGACCTGCGCGCCGGTCGAGGGGGTCCAGTACACGAGGCCGTTCGCGAAGCGCTGCACCCGTCCGCCGTCGCGCACCGCGAACTCGTCGCCGTCGGGCAGGCCGATGACCGAACGCCCCGCGCCGGCGCGCTCGTAGGCGTCCTGGATGGCGCCCCTGACGACGGAGGAGCGGCCGCCCACGCCGGTGTACGTGGTGGAACCGTCGGGGTTGCGCACCGGGTTCCCGGGCGCGGCGGGGACGGGGGTCGGGGTGGGGACGGGCGTCGGGGTGGGGACGGGCGTCGGGGTGGGCGGGGTGACCGGCGGCGTGGTCACCGGCGGGACGACCGGAGTGGTCACCGGAGGCGTGGTCACCGGCGGCACGACCGGGGTCGTCACCGGCGGCACGACCGGCGTGGTCACCGGCGGCGTGGTGACGACCGGGGTCACCGGAGGGGCGACCGGCGGCGCGTGGGTGACCGCCTGGCTCGCTGCGCTGGCGGCACCGGTGCCCTTGGCGTTCGTGGCCGTCACGGTGAACGTGTAGGGCGCACCCGCGTCGAGGGTGAAGGTGGTGGACGTCCCGGTCACCGTGCGCGCCGGCTGGGACGTGCCGTTCTTCGACGGCGTCACCGCGTAGCTCGTGACGGCGGAGCCGTTGTCCGCGGCGGCCGACCACGACACCGTGGCGGTGCTGCCGGACAGGGTGGCGGTCACGCCGGTGGGTGCGCCGGGGCGGCCCGCGACGAGGACCGCCGAGGACGCGGCGGACTCCGCGCCGTAACCCTGCTCGTTCCTCGCCTTGACCTTGAAGGTGTACTCGGTGCCGTTGGTCAGCCCCGTGAAGTCCGCGGTGGTGGCCGGGGCGGCGACGACCCGGGCCCCGGCGGTGACGGCCACGCCGTTCACGTACGGGGTGACGGTGTGCTCGGTGACCGTGCCGCCGCCGGTGGAGCCCGGGGTCCAGCTCACGGTGGCGGCGCCGCCGGTCGTCGAGGCGGCGGTGGAGGTGGCGGTGACGGCGGTGGGCGCTGCGGGTGCGGTGACGACGGACCCCGCGGCCCGGGCTGCGGCGGCGACGGCGGCGGGCACGTCGAGCGTTCCCGTGCCGTACCCGGCGGAAGCGTCCCAGCCGGCCGGGACGCGGGCCGTCGAGCGCAGGAACTGCTCCACCTGCGCGGGCGTCGCGGTCGGGTTCACCTCACGGATGAGCGCCGCGGCACCGGCGACCTGCGGACCGGAGAAGGAGGTTCCCGCGCCTCCTGCGTAGGTGGAGTCCCCGGCGTCGTACGCCCCCCAGACGGTGTTCCCGAGGGCCGACAGGTCGACGTGGGGGCCGTGCGTCGCCCACCACGACTGCGCCTCGTCACCCTCGGTGGCGGACACCGCGATGACGCCGGGGTACGCGGCCGGGTACTCGACGGCGTTGTCGTGCGCAGCGCCCCCGCTGGGGTTCTTCCGGGTGTCGCCGACGAGCGCACCACCGTTGCCGGAGGAGGCCACGACCACGATCCCCTTGGCGATGGCCTGCGCCACGGCGTCCCTGACGAGGGAGTCCTGACCGGTGCCGGCGATGGACATGTTGATGACGTCCACGTCGTTGTCCGGGTCGCCGTCGCCGATCGTCTGGACGGCGGCGAGGATGCCGTTCGTCATGGCGGAGCTGGGGCAGCCGCCGGTCGCGCAGACGCGGACGGGCCACACCTGCGCCTGGGGTGCCACGCCCGCCGCGCCCTTCCCGTTGTCGGCGCGTGCAGCGACGATCGAGGAGACCAGCGTGGAGTGGAACGTCGAAGCCGGGGACGTGCCGGTGAGGTTCAGCTCGGGCAGCAGCGCGCCCTGCAGGTCCTCGTGGGTGGGGCGGATGCCGGTGTCGAGGACCGCGACGACGGAACCCCTGCCCGTGGCGGTGCCCCAGGCCTGGTCGGCGTGGTTGAAGCGCGTCGGTGAGTCGTAGTAGGAGCCGAGGTGGGGGTCGTTCGTCGCCGCGAGCTGGTAGGTGACCGACGGAGCGGTCCGCACGACCTCCGCGTCCGAGACCTCGGCCAGTTCCACGGCCTCTGCGGTGGCCTCCGCCCTGGTCGCGGCGGTCACGGTCTCGGCGCGCTGGACGCCGTCGGCGTCCTCCAGCAGCACGTCGATGCTCACCACCCCGGTGGGCTGGGTAGCGGCGGAGGCGAGCGGCTGGGGCGCGAGCGCCAGGGCCGGCGCCACCGCCAGCACCCAGGCGAGCGTGCGGGTCTTGCACGACATGCGGATCTCCTCGCTCGATCGACGGTCACTGATCCGTCGGTCGAGCGGTGCTGCGACCTTGAAGGTCGAGGGGCGATCCGTCCCCAGGAGCACCCGCTCAGCCGAGCCCTCGTCCGCCGACCGTTGACACGGCTCGGTGGAACGGGCTATCGGTCGGTCCAGCGGAGCGAGGACCCCCCGCACAGCGGCGCCCGGCGACGCAGCGAGCGCGCCCGCGGGCACCGCCGGCGGAGGACGTGCTCAGCGGGTCACCACGACCGTCCGGTCGACGTCCGGGTGCACCACCGCCAGGGTCGTCGTACCGGGGACGACGAGGGTGTCCCGACCGGTGATGGAACTCGCGTTCGCGATGGTGAAGGTGACCGTGCGGGCGACCTGGTCGTACGTGTCGGGCAGGGCGCTGCCGGGGCCGCCGGCTCCGTACACCATCGGCCCGGTGCCGTCCTGGGAGTCCAGCGAGAAGCCGCGGGTGGCCGACGTGGCACCGACGGGGGCGTCGAGCGTGACCACCACCTGGTCCCCGTTGTGATCGCCGTACCTGCCGCCCGTCCCGCCGTCGGTGAAGGTGAAGCTCACCGGCCGCGCCAGGACCGGCAGCGTCGAGGGCTGGACTGCGCTGGGGTTCGCCGCGAGGTCGCTGACCGCGCCGACGAGGGTGACGGCCTCCCTCAGGGCCATCGGCTGGGCGAGGACCACGGTGACGACCCTGCCGGTGGGGTCGACCGCCACCGAGTCGACCGACTGGCCGGGGCCCGCGCTGCTCACCTGGAAGTCCGACGTGGTCACCGTCGCAGGGTCGAGCGGTTCGTCCGCCGTGAAGGTCACGGAGGTGTCGGCGACCCTCGGGCGCGTCGCTTGCGCGGTCACGACGGGGGCCGCCGTGTCGGGGGGCGCGGCGGTGGTGAACGTCACCGTCACGGGGGCTGCGCTGTTGCCCGCCCCGTCGACCGCGGTGAACGAGGCCGTGTAGCTGGTGGAGCGGGCCAGGTCCGCGGCCGGGTCGAGGGTGAGGGTGCGGCCGGCGACCGAGACCGTGGCCGCCACCGTCGTCCCGCCGCTGCTGAGCGAGGCGGTCGACGACGCGGGGTCCAGCGCCTCCGAGAAGGTCGCGGCCGGCGACACGGCCACGTCCACCCCCGTCGCACCCGCCACGGGCGCGGTGCCGGCCAGCGTCGGCGCGGACCTGTCGACCGGGGGCGGGGAGGCGGTGCTGAACGTCACGGTCACCGCAGCGCTGGAGTTCCCGGCGAGGTCGCGCGCGAGGAAGGTCGCGCGGTAGACCCCGCCCAGCACCAGTTCAGCGGTGGGGTCGAGGACGATCGAGGCGCCGTCCACCGTCACGGTGGCGGGCACGACGGTGTCCGGGGGCCCCAGCCGCACGAGCCGGGCCGTGGACAGGCCTGCGCTGAGCGGCTCGTCGAACGTGACCCGGGGCGAGACGGACGTCGCGACGCCGACGGCCCCGCCGGCCGGGGACTCCTCGACGGGCGCGGCTGCCGTGACGTCGTCGAGGGGCACGGTGGTGCCGGTGGCGGCGGCCAGGTCGGCCAGGACCGTCGCACCGACGGACGCGGGCCCCCCGAAGACGAGCGCGCGGCCGGTGAGGCCGTTCGCGGACGCGCTCAGGTACGCGCGCGTGGTCGCACCGAGGCGCTCGGGGTCCTCGGCCAGCAGCAGCGGTGCCGCCGAGCGGCCCAGGACGGGGCCCGCGACGAGGGCGTCGGCGAGGTCGTCACCGCGCGGTCCCAGGCGACCGGCCGCGAGGCCGACGTCGCGGCCGGTGAAACCGGCGTTCGCGGTCGCGTACCGCGCGACCTCGACCGCGGTCGCGTACCTGTCGGTCCCGCCGAGGCGCCGGTCCGCCCCGAGCGCCGCCGCCGTCGCCGCCGAGACGGCCCGCTCGTCACCGAGCACGACGACCTCCGCGCCGGGGAAGCGCGCCAGCGCCGCCGAGGTCGCGGCCGGGACCGCGTCACGGCTCGTCAGCAAAACCGGCCAGCGCCTCGCGGCGACCAGCGGGGAGGCGGCCGCCGCGTCGACCGGGCTGGAGGCGACGAACACCACCCGCGGGGCGGCGTCGGGACCGAGCGCCACGAGCTTCGCCGCCGTCTCGTAGCGGTCGACGCCTCCGGCGCGCACGACCTCGAGACCCTCGGCTCCCAGCTCCCGGGCCACGTCGTCGCTGATCGCGCGCTGGTCCCCCGCCAGGACCACGCGCGCAGCACCGAGGCGCCGGAGCTCCGCCGACGTCTCCGCGGGCAGCGCTGCGGGGCGGGTCAGCAGCACCGGCGCACCGTTCGCGCCGGCGACGTAGGCCGCGGCCAGGGCGTCCACGGGCGACTCGCCGCTGGCGAGCACCGCCGTGGTGGTGCTGGAACCCGGGAAGTGGTCTTGCGACGCCTGGACCGCGGTCATGTACCGGTCGACTCCGGCCACGCGGTCGATGCGCAGGCCGGGGGCGGCGGAGGCGGGGGCCGCAGAAGCGAGCAGGGCCAGGCCCACGATCGCGGCGCTCACGCCGCTGCCCACCTTCAGGGAGGTTCGCCGAGGGGGACCGCTCGCGAGCAGCGCGGAACCGGTACGAAGTGGGTGACGGAGAGGTGTCGTCATGTGACTGAGCGTATTGAAATCTGCGCTCTACGTAAGAGGGTGCAGGGCTGCGAGTACCCTCACCGCCACTTCGCGAGCCGGCTCACCGCCGGTTCGACCCGCGCGAGCGGCAGCGCTGGAGGACAGCAGTGGTGGCCGGATCCGGGAACGACTGGAGCCCCGGACCAGTCGGTCCGGGGCTCCAGCACTGCTCACTCCCGTGGGGGGAGGTCGAGCTGACGACGTCTCAGCTCACTGCGGCGATCAGGCCGGCGCGTTGATGACCGCGTCGGTGCCCGTGCCCGTCAGGGCGAGGCGGTTGCCCGCGACATCGGTGATGCCCGAGGTGTTGGTGATCGTCGCGGGGTACGCCACACCGGCCGTGGTGCCGGCCGTCACGACGGTCGGCGCAGCGGTCAGGGTGACCGTCAGGACGGTGTTCGCCGCGGCTCCCGCGTTGGGGCCGGCCGGGCTGGCCGGGACGGCTGCGGCGTTGAGCGAGACGCTGGCGTTCGTGCCGACCACCAGGTCGGCCACCGACCCGTCCGAACCGTCGCTCACCCGGATGACGGAACCCGCGGCCGGGAGGGCCAGGGCCTCGTTCGCCCGGATGGTGAAGACGTCACCGGAGTCGAGGATGCCGGCGAAGCCGGCGTCCGTGATCAGCGTGGTGGTCGCCGCGAGCGGGCTGGTCGTGTCCGCAGCCGGGGCGGCGGAGGTGGCGTTCGCGGTGTTCGCCGTGAACGCGCTCTGCTGACCGTCGTTGACGACCGCGACCTGGTACCGGTAGGTGCCGGCAGCCACGTCGGTGTCGACGTACTGGAAGCCGTCGGTCGTGGTGTCCGCGTCGGTCGCCGGGGAGGCGATCGTCGTGAAGGAACCCACCGTGCCGTTGGTGACGAGCGCGCGCTGGATGACGAGGTTGTCGATCGCGGCGGTCGCACCCGTGCCACCGAGCGTCGCCGTGACGGTGATGTCGTTGGTGGTGTTGCCGGTGCCGCCCGCGACGGCGGTGACCGTGGTCGGCGCGACCGGGTTGGCGTCGGTCAGGGCGAAGGTGCTCGCGGCGGTCGTCGCCGAGTAGCTCGCGGTGAACGTGTCGCCGGAGGACAGGGCCGCCTCGAACTCGTCGAGCGTGGCCGGGACGCCGCCGATGCTGAAGGTGTCACCGGTCTTGTAGGTGAAGGTGGAGCCGGCCGCGTCGAACTGGTTGTTCGCCTTGTTGACGCTGGCGATCGCCGTGGCGGTGCCCACCGTCTGGGAGGTGGCCGCCGGGTTGACGTAGGTCACCGCTCCACCGAGGCCGAAGCTCTCGACGGGGACGCCCTGGGCGTTGAGCTCCAGACGGGCGCTAGAACCGCCGGCGGAGAGGGCCAGACCGGTGCCGCCGTTGACGTAGACGACGGGGACCACGGACTCGGTGGCGTTGCCGTCCACGGTGAAGGTGATCGAGCCGTTGACCGGGTTCGCGACGGCCGAGTTGGTCACGTCGGTCGTGCTGGTGGTGGTGCCCGCACCGGCGTTGTTGGCCGGCGTGCCGCCGTTGACGGAGGCGAAGCGGGCGGCGACGGTACCGGCGGCGGCCAGGTAGTTGCCGCTGGCCTGCTGGCCGTTGGCCCCGTCCGGGTTGGTCGAGGTGACGGTGGCCGGCGTGCGGTCGATCGCGAAGGTGGCGACGCCGTTGGTGACCGTGACGTTGGCCGCGCTGACCAGGGTGACGCGGTACTGGGTGGCGTCGGTCAGGCCGGTGACCGTGTAGGTGCGGTCGTCCGCGGTCGGCGTGCTGCCGCTCTCGTTCGCCAGCGTCAGGGTGGCCGCGGCGGCCGGGGCGACCGCGAGGGACTGCAGGCTGGCGATGTTGCCGCCGCCGGCGTCGCGCGCGGCGGTCAGGAAGGCCGGGGGCACGCTGTTCTGGTCGCCGAAGACGGTGGCCGTGGTCAGCGTGGCCTTGTTGGCGTCCAGGTACTGCGTGGTGCCGCCGCCGAGGGCGTTGGTGCCCAGGGTCAGCAGGATCGGGGTGCCCTTGACGGCGGCCCAGGGGCCGGCGGCGAGGGCGTCGACGCGCTCGCCGTTGGCGATCGCGGCGCTGGTCTTGTTGAAGACCGCCTGGCCGTAGGTGGAGTTCGCCAGGGCCGCGGCGGTGAAGCTGCGGTCCTCACCGGCGATGGTCTCGATGGCCACGCCGGGCAGGGCCTCGGTGACCTGGTTCTTCACGGCCTGGGTGATGCCGTTGCCGAGGACGACCACGCGGGTGACGCCACCGGCGACCAGGGCCGCGCGGGTCTCGGCGGGCAGCGAGCCGGCGTTGGTCAGCAGGATCGGGATGCCGTTGCCGGCCCGGCCGTAGGCCAGCGGGCCGGCGGCGAGCGCGTCGGGCGAGACCTGGCCGGTGGGGACGTCACCGCGGGCCAGGAAGACCGTCTTGGCCTTCGTGGTGGGGACGTTGTAGATGTCCGCCGCGGTGTCGAAGCGGTTGTCGCCGGCGATCGCGGTCAGCGTCAGGCCGGCGGCGGTGAGCTGCGTGCGGGCCGCGGCGCTGACGGAGACGTTGTCGCCGAGGACGAACGCGCGGGTGGCGCCGAGGGCGCGGATCGCGTCCAGGGTCACCTGCGGCACGTCGCCGGCGCGGGTCAGCAGGATCGGGGCGTTGTTCTGGCCCGCGAGGTAGCCGGCGGCCTGCGCGTCGATGACGCGGTCGCCGTTGGCGATGATGACCGTGGGCGCCGCGGTGAAGGTGGCGCGGGCGATGCGGGCCGCGGTGTCGAACCGGTCGAGACCGGCGACCTGGGCGGAAGCAGCAGAAGGGTCAAAACCAGGCGCAGCCTGAGCCGGGACCGCGGCGAAGCCGAGACCGGACAGACCAACAAGAGCCGCGACGCCGGCCCCGATACCACGCCGGCGCAACCGGGAGGTTGCTGCGGTCACGATTGCCTCCAAGGCAGTGTGAAGTGATGTTCCCCCCCACGGGGGCCGGCTCGTGCGAGCCTGCTGCCGCCGCCCTCGACCGCTACGTAGCGGAGTCCTGCGGTGACGAAGATGAACGTACACGAGAGTCACAAGCGCAACACGGTGAGTGATGGTGCGGATGTGATCGGTACCCCGGGTCATGACCCCGACACGCGATGTGACCTGCGGTTTTGCCTTGAGCCACCATGTGTAACAGTTTGGTAACGAGACGCCACACCCGTCCCGCTGGTCCCTCAGGACCCGTGCGACATGGTCCTCGAGGAGGGGGTGCGCGTCCCCGCCGGGACCACGCCCGCGTGGCCCGTGTGGGTGACCCCTGGCGCGCCCCGCGCACCGCCCCGCCGCGCCCGTCCGGGCGAGCGCCGGTCAAGCAGGGCAGCTCCTGCGCCGAAGCAACGGGGGTGACGTCGATCGCCCACGCCCTGCCGCGCGCCCGCGCGGGACTGGCGCTCGCGCTCGCGCTCCCCCTGCTCGCGCTCGCCCCCCTCGTCGCCGCCCGCTGGGACGGCGCCGACCGGTTCACCACCGCCGTCGGCCTCACCGCCCTCCTCGGCGCCGCGGTGCCGCTGAGCGTGCGGTGGGCGCTCGGGCGCGTGCAGACCGCCGCCTACGGGGTGGCGGCCGTGCTCTGGGGCGCCGGCGTCACCGCCGCGGGCCTGTGGCCCCACGCCGCGCTGGGCACCACCGGCCTGCGACCCCTGGCCCTCACCCTCGCCCTGGCCGGGATGCTCGGCATGGGGGTGCAGCACGTCCTCGCCGCCCGCGCCGGCAGCGACGACCCCCCGCTGCTCGTCGACGCCCTCATGCTCGGCAGCGCCCTGTCCGTCGCCGGCTGGGAGGCCGTCTCCCGCGGCGGCCTGCACGGCGGCACCGGCTGGCACGCCACCACCGCGCTCCTCGTGCTCGCCGCCACCGCCCACCTCGGCATGACGATCGCCCTGGCCGTCGAGCACGCCCGCATGCGGCGCGTCTCGCTGCTCGCTGGGCTGATGACCACCGCCACCGCCCTCGCCGGCGTCCACCCCGACCCGCGCGCGCAGCACGCCGCCCTCGCCGTCGCGCTGCTCGCCGGCCTCACCGCCGCCACCGGCGCCCCCGCCGCACCGCCCCGGCACGCCGGGCGCGCCGCCTCCCGCGCCGCGCGCCGCATGGAGATCGCCTCCCTGGTGCCCGGGCCCGTGCTGTTCGCCGACATCGCCCTCATGGTGCTGTGGCCGCGCCCGGACACCGTGCTGTTCGCCCTCTACCTGTGGGTGCTCACCACCTTCACCGTGCGGCACGCCACCACCGCGCGGGCCGTGGACCGCAGCACCGCCCGCCTGACCGCCCAGGCCCTGCACGACGACCTCACCGGCCTGGCCAACCGGGCCGCCCTGCACCGCGCCCTCACCGGCCCCGACGGCCCCCAGTGCCTCGTGCTGCTCGAGCTCGCCGGCCTCGACGACGTCAACGACGTCCTCGGCGTCACCACCGGCGACGCCCTCGTGCGCGCCGCCGCCGACGAGGTGCGCCGCGTCGTCGAAC
The DNA here is from genome assembly GCF_050871925.1 of Kineococcus gurbantunggutensis. Taxonomy (NCBI): domain Bacteria; kingdom Bacillati; phylum Actinomycetota; class Actinomycetes; order Kineosporiales; family Kineosporiaceae; genus Kineococcus; species Kineococcus gurbantunggutensis. The sequence continues at coordinate 22,296 of NZ_JBJLSG010000041.1, read as the reverse complement.
CCCTGGGCGCCACCGCCTACCGGCCCGCCGGCGACCAGGTCGCCGTCCTGCTGCCCGGGGGCGTGGGCGGCGCCGTGCGCGTGGCCGGCGACCTCGTCGCCGCCGTCGCCGCCGCGCCCGCCCGCGTCGACGGCGCCGCCCGCTTCCCCCTCACCGCCGTCGCCGGCGTCGCGCCCTGCCCCGGCACCGCCCCCGGGGCGCACGACGGCACCGCCCGGGGCACCGCCAGGGGCACCGGCGCACCGGCCGCCGACCCCATGACCACGCTTGTGCACGCCGACATCGCCCTGCGCGACGCCCGCGCCGCCGGCCGCGGTCGCGTGTCCGTCTACTCCGGCGACGTCGCGGCCGCCCACGCCCGTCGCACCCTGCTGCGCGAGCGCCTCGCCGACGCCGTGCGCCACGGCACCGTGGACGTGCACTACCAGCCGATCGTGTCCTTCGCGACGGGCCGCGTGGAGAAGTTCGAGGCCCTGGCCCGCTGGGACGACGCCCTGCTCGGGCGCATCAACCCCGGCGAGTTCATCGCCGTCGCCGAGGAGTCCAACCTCGTCGTCGCCCTCGGCGAGCACGTCCTGCGCAGCGCCGTGCGCTGGGCCGACGAGGCCGGCGTCTTCCGCGCCGGCGTCGGCCTGACCGTCAACGTCTCCGTCGTGCAGCTGCAGTCCCCCGGCTTCGCCGACACCGTCCGCGAGGTCCTCACCCGCCACCGCCTGCACCCGCACCTGCTCACCCTGGAGCTCACCGAGTCCGTCTTCCTCGACACCGACTCCCCCGCCGAGCGCGTGGTCACCGAGCTCGCCGGCCTCGGCTGCTCCATCGCCATCGACGACTTCGGCACCGGCTACTCCGCGTTCGGCTACCTCGACCGGCTGCCCGTGCACGTGCTGAAGGTCGACCGGTCCCTCACGAACTCCCTCACCGAGAGCGGCAACGGCCGCTCCGTCGTCACCTGCGTCGTCGACCTCGCCACCCGCCTGGGCATGACCGTCGTCGTCGAGGGCGTCGAGACCGAGCGTCAGGCCGACGCCTGCCGCGAGATGAGCGCCCCCCTCGGGCAGGGCTGGCTGTACTCCGCGGCCGTGCCGCGCACCGCCCTGGCCGAGCAGCTCGCCCGCACCTACCCGGTGCCGGGACCGGTGACGCCGAGGCGCTGAGGGGGTTCCCGGCGCCCCACCTCCCCACCGCACTGACTCCCTGTGACGGCAGGAACACGACCTGTCGGCGAAAACGGTCTCTGCACCCCTCGCGGGGCGGTGATGATTCCTCCTGAGGACGTCACGGAGGTGGACGGGTGCGCAGGAGCGAGGGAGCCGGGGGGCACCGCGGGCAGCGGTGGACCGGGGGGGGGGGGGGGGGGGGGGGGGGGGGGGGGGGGGGGGGGGGGGGGGGGGGGGGGGGGGGGGGGGGGGGGGGGGGGCCCGGGCGGGGGGGGGGGGCCCCCCGCGCCCCGGGTGGGGGGGGGGGCGGGCGGGGGGGCGGGGGGCGGCCCGGGGGCCCGGGGTGGCCCGCGCGGCGCCCCCCCCCCGCGTGCGCGGCGCTGGTGCTCGTCGCGGTCGCCGCGTGGGTGGTGCTGCTGGCCCGCTACGGCGGCTCCATCGACCGCGCCGTGGTGGGCGGGGAGGTCCTGGCCACCGTCCTGTTCGCCTCGGTCGCCGTGCTGGCGCCCGGCCGGCGCGCGCGCCAGGCGATCGCCCTGCTCACCGCCTACGTCGCCCTGACGGCCCTGGGCGACTCCTACTGGCTGCTCACCGTGGACCCCACGGGCCTGAGCTTCGCCCAGCGCGAGTTCGAGCCGGGGCCCACCATCGCCCTGCAGGTGGTGCGCTACGCGGCCCTGCTGGGCCTGCTGGCGCACGCCACCCCGCCGGCCGGCGGGCGCCGCTGGACGTGGCGGCGCGGGGTCGCGCAGGCGCAGGTGACCGTCAGCGTCACCGCGCTGCTGCTGCTGACCACCCCCGCCGGGGCGCTGGTCGACGACGGGCACTCGTACTCGCTGTTCTGCTTCTTCGACGTGGCCGTGGCCGCCGCCGCCCTCAGCACCGTGGTCGGCGCGGCGTGGACGACGCCGCGGCCGGACCGGCGCGCCACTGCGCTGCTGGCCGCCACGGCCGCCGGCGTGGCCCTGCTCGTGCTCGGCGACGCCGTCGTCGTGCTCAGCCTGACCCGCGAGGCCGCCCTCACCGGCAGCGCGGGCATCGGGTGCGTGGTGGCCGGGGGCGTCGTCCTGCTCGTCGCGAACCTGCGCACCGGCCCGCTGCCGCCGGGGGTGACGCCACCGCTGCCGCGGTTGCCGCGGCGCGGCCACCCGCACCTGGTGCTCGTGGTGACGGTCGCTGCGCAGGTGCTGGTCCCGCTGGCCGTCAGCGCGCTGGCCGCCTCCCGCCTGACCGCGGCGGCGGCCCCGGGCGGGGCGCCGGGCCCGGGCGCCCCCACGCTGGGCACCGCCGTGGCCGCCCTGGCGCTGTCGCTGGTGCAGGCGCTGGTGCAGTCCCGGCGCGCCCAGCTCGCGCAGGTCGCGGCGAGCGCCGCCGGGCGCGACGAGCTGACGGGGGCGCACACCCGCCGCGGGCTGGCGGCGCACTTCCAGCGGCACGTGGGCGGCGGGGCCGGTGCGGGCCGCTGGACGCTGGTGCTGTTCGACCTCGACGGGTTCAAGGCGGTCAACGACACCTTCGGCCACGACGCCGGCGACGAGGTGCTGCGCGCCGTCGTGCAGCGCGCCGCGGCGGTCGTCGACGGGCACGGCGTGCTGGCCCGCCTGGGCGGGGACGAGTTCGTCGCGCTGCTGCACACCGGCGCCCCGGACGCGCCGGTCACGGCCGCGGTCCTGCGGGCGCTGCGCGCCGCGGTCGACGCCCCGGTGGCGCTGCCCGGCGGCGGCAGCGCCCGGGTGGGCACCTCCCTGGGGGCGGTGGCCGCCGCGCCGGAGGCGGACCTCGGCGACCTGCTCACGGCCGCGGACCGGCGCATGTACGAGGACAAGCGCCGCCGCCGCGCGGCGCGCGCGGCCACCGGGCGCCACGCCGCGCTGCCGGCCCCGGCGCCCCCGGCGCCCCCGCCCGCGCGGCTGCCCGCCCAGGGGGTGGGCGGCGCGGCGGGCGGCCGGCGCGGCGGGTAGCGGCGCGCCCCCGGTCACCCGTTCGCAGCACCCCCCGGCACCAGCGCTGCGGCCCCCCCACCCCCGGGTTAGGCTCGTCGGGATGGACGGGAGGAACGCCGCGCTGCCGCGCGCCGCCGTGACCGACACCCTGCCCAGGGTGGTCCACGGCCAGCCCGGCGCGGTGCTGCTGGTGCGCACCACCGACGGCGCGGTGCTGTTCGCCAACCCCCTGGCCGAGCAGCTCGCCCCCGACGCGGTGCTGCCCTGCCCGGTGGACGAGTGGTCCCGCCTGGCCGGGTTGCAGGCCTCCGACGGCTCGGAGCTGTCCGACCCCGGCACCGGCGAGCCCGCCAGCCCCCTCTCGCGCATCGCCCGCGGCGAGCCGGTGGAGGGCGAGCGGGTCAGCGCCGCCCGCGGCAACGACCTCGCCGAGGCCCGCGAGGCGCTGTGGGTGGTGGGGCTGCCGCTGACCGACACCCCCGTGGAGCAGCTGAGCACCCTGGCCCTGGTGGTGCTGCTGCCGCTGCGCGAGAGGCAGCTGGTGCGCGGGGCGCGCGAGTCCGCCGAGCAGCTGCACAGCCGCGCCGTGCTCGCCAGCGACCTGTCCTTCACGATCTCCGACCCCAACCGGGACGACGACCCGCTGGTGTGGGTGAACCCCGCCTTCGAGAGGGTCACCGGCTACGGCAGGGACGTGCTGGGGACCAACTGCCGCTTCCTGCAGGGCCCGGGCACGGACCGGGCGGCGGTGCGGCGCATCAGCGCGGCCCTGCGGGCCGGCGAGACCGTCACCGAGCTGCTGCTGAACTACCGCAAGGACGGCACCGCGTTCTGGAACGAGGTCGTCATCTCCCCGGTGCGCGACGCGTCCGGACGCATCACCCACCACGTGGGCGTGCAGTCCGACGTGACGCTGCGCGTGCAGGCCGAGCGCGAGCGCGACGCCGCCCTGGAGGTCGCCCGCGACGCCCGCCGGCGCCTGGAGTTCCTCTCCGAGGTCACCGACGCCCTGTCCGCGGTCCTGGACCCGGACCAGGCGCAGGACCTGCTGCCCTCGCTGGTGGTGCCCGGGCTGGCCGAGTGGGCGTTCGCGACCGTGCTGGACTCCTCCGGGCGCACCCGGCACATCCGCGCCGCGCACGCCCGGCCCGAGCGCGCCGCGGACGCCGAGCGCTTCCAGCAGCTGCAGGCGGACCTGCTGGACACCTCGGTGTCGATGCGGGTGCTGCGCGGGCAGCTCGGGCCGAGCCTGCTGAAGGTCACCGAGGCCGACATGGTCCGCGGCGTGCGCGACCGCGACACCATCGCGCTGATGCGCCGCCTGGGCCTGGGCAGCGCGATCGTGGTGCCGCTGCGCGCCCGCGGGCAGGTCACGGGCGCGCTGACGCTGCTCAGCGGCCCGGACCGCCCGCCGTTCACCGAGGACGACCTGCGCACCGCCTCCGACCTGGGCGCGCGCGCCGGGGTGGCGCTGGAGAACGCGCGGCTGTACGCGCAGCAGCGCCGCTCCTCCGAGACGCTGCAGCTCAGCCTGCTCAGCCGGCCCAGCGACGCCCCCGGCCTGGAGGTCGCCACCCGCTACATCCCGGCCGCCGAGGCCGCGCAGGTCGGCGGGGACTGGTACGACGCCTTCACGCAGCCCGACGGCTGCACGACCGTCGTCATCGGCGACGTCATGGGCCACGACGTCTCCGCCGCGGCGGCGATGGGCCAGGTGCGCACGATGGTGCGGGCGCTGGCGCACGACCGCTCCGCGGCGCCGCGCGAGGTGCTGCGCCGCCTGGACCACGTGCTGGAGGGCCTGGGGGTGACGACGCTGGCGACCGCGGTGGTGCTCCAGCTCGACGCGCACTCCGAGGGCGACGAGCGCGGCGTGCGCTGGTGCACCGCGGGCCACCTGCCGCCGGTGGTGGCCGCCCCGGACGGCTCGGTGGGCGAGCTGGCCGGCGACGGGCTCATCATCGGCCTGGGCACGCACGGCGAGCGGGTGCAGCACGAGGCGCGCCTGGCGCTGGGCTCGACGGTGCTGCTGTTCACCGACGGCCTGGTGGAGCGGCGCGACCGCTCCATGGAGGACCGGCTGGCGCAGCTGCACGCCACGGTCGCGGACCTGGCGGGCGCACCGCTGGAGGAGCTGTGCGACGAGCTGATCCGCCGGATGCTGCCCGAGGGCAGCGACGACGACGTGGCGATCGCCGCGGTGCGCGTGCTGGCCCGCTGAACCCCGCGGAGCCGGCGGGGACGTCTGGGGTGGCGAGGCCGGCGGGGACGCCGGGGGTGGTGCGGTCGCTCAGCCCTTGAGGTCGCACCACACGCTCTTGCCGTGCGCCTCCACCCGCACCCCCCACGACTCGCTGAGCGCGTCGACGAGGTCCACCCCGCGCCCGGACTCCGCCTGCGCCGGGGAGCGCTTGTGCTGCGGGCGCTCGCGGCTGCCGTCGCTGACGACCAGGCGCACCGTGGAGACGCGGCAGTCCACCACGGCCCGCACCGGCGGCGCGCCGTGGCGCACGGCGTTGACGGCCAGCTCGGACAGCAGCAGCAGGGCCCGGTCCAGGGCGGCGTCCTGGTGAACCCGGCACAGCGAGGCGCGCAGGAAGGTGCGGGCCCGCCGGGCCGCGGACAGGTCGGCCGGCAGGGCCACCTCCGCTCTCGGCGTCACGTCGCACATGCGGCCATCCTGTCCGGGAAGCGCTCCCCCCGCCCTCCGAACCGGACCGGCGCGACGCCCGCCGGGTTCCCACCGGGGCCGCACCGGTGGCAGGATGGGTGCGGCGCCGGTCGGGGCACGTGGAGGGGAAGACCACGAGTCCCGGCCGGCGTCCGCGCGTCCGGGGCGCCCGCGGGGCGGGCGGCGGGCCGGGCCTCAGCCGGTCGCGGACCCCGAGCGCACGTGCACCGCGACCAGCGCCACGTCGTCCTCGGCGCCGCGCGGCACCAGGCGCTCCAGCACCGCGTCGCACAGCTCGTCCAGGTCGGCGCCGGCGAGGTCGGCGACGGCGGCCACGAGGCGGTGCACGCCCACGTCGACGGGCTGGTCGCGCCGCTCGACGAGGCCGTCGGTGTACAGCAGCAGCGTGGAGCCCGGTTCCAGGAGCAGCTCGCGCTCGTGGCGCACCTGCTCGGCGTCGATGCCCAGCAGCAGGTCGTGCACCGGGCCCTCCAGCGCGCGCACCGCGCCGTCGGGGGCCAGCAGCACCGGCGGGGGGTGCCCGGCGTTCGCCCAGCGCAGCAGCGCGGCGCCCTCCCCGGCGGGGGCGCCGTCCGGCGCGCCGGCGGGTTCGATCGCCGCCACCACGGCCGTGGCCGTGGTGACCAGCCCGAGGGTCGCCATCGCCGCGTCCAGCCCGCGCAGCACCTCGCCCGGCGCGCCGGAGCCGGTGACGGCGACGCCGCGCAGCAGGTTGCGCACCTGGCTCATCGCGGCGGCGGCGTCCACGTCGTGGCCCATGACGTCGCCGATGACGACGAGCGTGGAGCCGCACGGGTGCGGGAACGCGTCGTACCAGTCGCCGCCGACCTGCGCGGCCTGCGCGGCGGGCTGGTAGCGCACGGCCACGCGCAGGTGCCCGGGGTGCACGGGGGCGGTGAGCAGGCTGCGCTGCAGCCCCTCGGCGATGCGCTGCTGGGCCCCGTACAGGCGCGCGTTGTCCAGCGCCAGGCCGGCGCGGTCGGCGATCTCGGTGGCGGTGAGCAGGTCGTCGGCGGAGAACGCCGGGCGGTGCGCGCCGCGGAACAGCGTGGTCGCGCCGACGATGCGCCCGCGCGCGCGCAGCGGCAGCACCACCATCGACTCCGGCGCCAGCTCGCGCACGACCCGCCGGGTGCGCTCGTCGCCCAGGTGCCGGCACAGCTCCCCGGCGGCGTCGGCCTGCACGACCACGTTGCGGCCGGTGGCGCGCGCGCGGTGCAGGGGCGCCCCGGCGTCCAGGGCGGGCAGGCGGTGCTCCTGGTACTCGCGCACCAGCGGCAGGCGGGCGGGGTCGACGTGCGCGGCGCCGACGTCGCGGAAGTCGCCGTGCTCGTCGAGGAGGGTGACCACGCACCAGTCGGCCAGCGTGGGCACCAGGTGCTGGCCGAGGCGGGCCACGCCCTCCTCGGCGTCGAGGGTCTCGGAGAGGTCCTCGCTGACGCCGACGAGGACCCGCAGCCGCTCGGCGGCCTGCGCGGTGGCGGCCGAGGCGCGCTCGGCCTCCTCCACGGCGGCGCGGCGGCCGGTGACGTCGTGGAAGTACACCGACAGCCCGTCGGGGGTGGGCCAGGCCCGCACCTCGTACCAGGCGTTGAGCGGCTCGGGGTAGTGCTCCTCGAACTCCACCGCCTGCCCGGTGGCCACGGCCGCGCGGTACTGCGTCTCGAAGCGGGCGCCGAGGGCGTCGGGGAACAGCTCCCACACGTCCCGGCCGAGCAGCTCGGTGCGCGAGCGGCCCAGCAGCTTCTCGGCGTGGGTGTTGACGTAGGTGAAGCGCCAGTCGCGGTCCAGGGAGAAGAACGCCGACGACATGGTCTCCAGCACGCGGGTGACGCGGGCGTCGGACTCGCGGTCGGTGGTGGTGTCGTAGGCGGCGCCGAGCATCCGCGCGGCCCGGCCGCCGGGGCCGGCCAGGACGGTGCCGCGGGCCTTGACCCAGCGCACGTCGCCGCTGGGGCGCACCACGCGGTACTCGGCCTCGTAGTCGCCGCACGCCTCGATCGCGGTGCGCAGCGCCTCCTGCACGCGGGGGAGGTCGTCGGGGTGCAGGACGCGGGTGAACTCCTCCAGGGGCCCGGTGAAGCGGGCGCGGGGGAAGCCGAACAGCTCGCGCAGCCGGTCGTCCCAGGTCAGCTCGCCGGTGGCGAGGTCCCAGTCGAAGCTGCCGATGCGGGCGGCGTCCACGGCGAGCTGCCAGCGCAGCTGGTCGGCGGGGTCCTCGGGGGCGGGCCCGCCGGCCAGCTCCAGGTGGGTGGCGAGGTCCTGCGCGAGCCGGACCAGGACGGCGGCGTCGTCCTCGTCGAAGGTGCGCGGGGCGGCGGCGAGCACGCCCAGGGCACCCAGGGCGGTGCCGTCGCGGCCGGTGAGGGGGACGGCGAGGACGGCGGTGCCCTCCGGCCCGCCGGCGGCCCCGCGCACGACGGCGCCGCTGCGGGCGGCCCGCGCGCACGCCTCGCCCAGCTCGTCGCCGCCGCGGTGCGCCCCGCCGCCCACCACGCCGGGCGCGTCGCCGGTCACCACGACGGGCGCGGCGGGCGGGGCGAGGGGTTCCAGGCGGCCGGCGTCGGCGCCGAGCAGGTGCACGGCGGCGCCCACCGCGCGGCGGGTGACGGGGTCCACAGCGGCGGACGTGCTTGTGCTCACCGAGCCTCCGTCGATCCCTGGCGGACCGGACACGGTGTCGCCGCTGGTGCGCCCGCTGCAGGACGCGCCTCATCCTAAGCGCGCGGTGGGGTCCTGGACACAGTGCGTCGATGAATCTGTCACCGAGCGTCACTGGGTGTGACCGGTGCCGGTCACCGGGCCGGCCGGCCGTACCGTGACCGCCCAGCGGCGGGCCCACCGGGGGCCCGCGCCGGGGAGGGGTCCGCGTGCGGCGGCGGGAGCGGGTGCCGGGCCGGCGGGTCGAGGTCGACGGGCTGCGCGTGCACTACCGCGAGGCCGCGTGGGCGCCACCGGGCTCCCCCGTCGTCGTCGCCGTCCACGGCCTGGGGCTGTCCGCCACCTCCATGCTGCCCCTGGCGCGCGAGCTGGCGCCGCGCCACCGCGTGCTGGTGCCGGACCTGCCCGGTCACGGCCGCTCGCAGCGCCCGCCCCGCGAACCGGGCGTGGCGGAGCTGTCGGACCTGCTGGCCCGCTTCGCGCAGCGCCTGGGGGTGCGCCGCGCCGCGTTCCTGGGCGGCTCCATCGGCGCGCAGGTCGTGATGAACCTCGCGGTGCGCCACCGGGAGCTGGCGCGGGCGCTGGTGCTGGTGGGCCCCACCCACGACCCCGGCGCGCCCTCGCCGTGGCAGCAGGCGGTGCGGGTGCTGCGCGACGCCGCCCGCGAGCGCTGGACGCTCACGCCGCTGGCGGCGGCGTCCTACCTCGACGCCGGCCCGGGGCGCATGTGGCGGCTCCTGGAGGACGCGCTGCGCCAGTCCCACGAGGGCCTGCAGCGCCTGGAGGTGCCCACGCTCGTGGTGCGCGGCGAGCGCGACCCGGTGGCCACGCAGCCGTGGGCCGAGCGCATCGCCCACCTGGCGCCCGAGGCGGACCTGCATGTGGTGCCCGGCGCCGCTCACGCGCCCAACTGGAGCCGCCCGCGCGAGCTGGCCGCGGTGGTCGAGGCGTTCCTCTCGCGCACCGGCGCCGCCTGACGACGCGCCCCGCGCGGGCTTTCGCCCTACGGTCAGGACGTGTCCAGCGGTCCCCACAGCACCCCCGGCCCGAACGACCCGCTGCAGCGGGTCGTCGTCGTCCTGAACCCCAACAGCACCGGCGCCGGGCCCGACAACGCCCGCGCGCTGCGCAAGGAGCTGGCCCGGCGCGCGCCGGGCCTGCCCGTGGAGCTGGTGGAGACCGAGCGCGCCGGGCACGCCGAGGAGCTCGCCCGCGAGCACGTCGCCCGCCACCCCGGCGTGCTGGTGGTCTCCGCCAGCGGCGACGGCGGCTACCACGAGGTCGTCAACGGGATCGTGGCCGCCGGCCGCGCCGGGCACACCGGCGGGCTGGCGGCGGTGCTGGCCTCCGGCAACGCCAACGACCACGCCACCGCCACCCAGCAGCGCCCCCTGGCCGACGCGATCGTCGACGTTGCCGGCGGCGCGCGCCCCGAGCGCATGGACCTGCTGGAGGTCGACACCGGCGACGGCCAGCCGCGGGTGGCGCACTCCTACGTCGGCGTGGGCATCAGCCCGGTGGCCGCCGCGGCCCTGAACGAGCACGACCTGGACGCGGTGAAGGAGACCGTGCTGGTCGTCAAGGCGTTCTGGAAGTACCGGCCGATGACGGTGGAGCACGAGGGCCGCCGCATCCGCATCGACAGCCTGGTGTTCGGCAACATCGACCGGATGGCCAAGTACGCCCAGCTCTCGGACGACTCCGCCGTCGACGACGGCCGCTTCGAGGTGCTGCTCATCAAGCACCGCAGCAAGCTGCGGCTGCTGGCGGAGTTCCTGCGCGTCGTGCACGGCAAGCACCCGGTGCAGTCGCGCTCGGAGCCGTACGAGTTCCGCACCCGCAACCCCATGCCGCTGCAGCTGGACGGCGAGGTGCACCCGGTGGGCGGCGGGGTGCGGGTGCGGGTGCGCTGCCTGCCGCTGGCGCTGCGCACCGTGCGCTGACGCCCCTCCCCGCGCGGGCCGCGGGGGCCGCCCGGGGGCGTCAGGCGGTGCTGCCCGCGCGGCCGCGGCGCTTCTCGCGGTACATCAGCGCGTCGGCGCGGGCCAGCAGCGCCTCCACGAGGTCCTCCACGTCGCCGCTCGCGCCGGCGGCCAGGCGCTCCTCGCGCAGCCGGCGCGGCGACTCGCGCACCGCGCCGGTGCTGGCGGAGGCGGCCAGGGCGGTGCCCGCGACGCTGAAGGGCTCGCCCACCACCGCGCGCAGCCGCTGCGCCACGGCCTCGGCGGGCACGTCCTCGCGCACGAGCACGGCGAACTCGTCCCCGCCCCAGCGGGCGGCGTGGTCCTCGCCGCGCACGCACGAGGCCAGCCGCCGGCCCACCGCGCGCAGCAGCTCGTCGCCGGCGGCGTGCCCGAGGGTGTCGTTGACCTCCTTGAAGCGGTCGAGGTCGACGAAGGCGACGACGACGTGCCCGCCGGTGCGCAGGCCCTCGGCGACGGCGCCGGCGAGCACCTCGGAGAAGCGGCGCCGGTTCACCAGGCCGGTGAGGGGGTCCACGTGGGCGACGACCTCCAGGGCCCGGCGCTGCTCCTCGGCGGTGGCCAGCAGCGCGCGGTGGTCGTGCACCACGAGGTACTGCCGCAGCAGCACCAGGGAGATCATCGCCACGAGGGCGACGAGCGCGTCGCGGTCGGGCTGGGACCACAGCCGGTGCACGGCCAGCGCCGCGGTGGGCACGAACGCCACGTACGGCACGGCGACGCCCCAGCGGGTGGGCTCGTCCGCGCGCGCCACGGGCGGCGGCAGCGGGTTGCGCGGGTCGGCGGCGACGGCGAACAGGCCGAAGCCGGCCAGCCAGCACACGTCGGCGAGCCCGCCGGTGGTGAAGCCGCCCGGGGTGGTCAGGGCCGCGAAGTACAGCACGTCGCCGGTGGTGACGAGCCCGCCGCCGGCCAGGGCCAGCACCAGGGGCCGGGTGGGGCCGCCGTGCAGCAGCGACATCGCCGTCACCGTCAGGTAGGCCACGCCCAGGACCTGGAAGGCCAGCGGGAAGACGAACTCCACCGGCTGGCGCCCCAGGTGGGGCAGGGCGTCGTCCAGCCACAGCAGCACGACCACGGTCAGCAGGGCGCAGCCCAGCAGGGTGCCGTCGATGAGGGTGCGCGCGCCCAGGGTGCCGGAGCTGCGCATGCGCAGGAACGAGGCCGCGGCGGTGCAGGCGAGCAGCCCCCACACCAGGAACGGCAGGTCGGCGGCGGTGGTGGAGCTCGCGTCCAGCCCGCCGAGGTCCATCGCGACGAAGACGACCTGCCCCAGCGCCCAGCTCAGCAGCCCGCAGCCGAGCAGGCCCCAGGTGCGGCGCAGCGGGCGCGGCAGGGGCCGGCGCAGCGCCATGCGCAGGCAGCGGGCGGCCGCGGTCGCGGGCACCACCACCTCGGCCACCCCCAGGACGGCGCGCCCGACGGTGCCGGAGGGGCCCGCCAGGTGCGCGGCGCCGACGACGGCGGCCAGGGCGAGGCCCAGCAGCAGCAGCGGCCCGCGCACGACGCGCAGGGCAGCCGCCGCCTCCCGAGGACCGCGTCGCTGGATCACCCCATGGTCGTCGGCGCGCGCGGCACCCGCCTGCACGGTGCCGGGAGCACGTCCCCCGGACGGGTGAGCGCGACCACCCGTCCGGCCGCCGCCCGCCGTGGGGTCAGCGCTCCTCGGCCGGGCCGCCGGCGGGCGCGTCGGAGGGTGCGTCGGCGGGTGCGTCGGCGGGGCGGGCCAGGCGCAGCAGCGGCTCGGTGGACAGCCGGTGCCGCACCAGGTTCAGCCCGGCGGCGATCAGCAGGACGGCCAGCAGGGCCAGCGGCCAGGCGTCCAGGGCGACCGCCGCGCACAGCAGCAGCAGGCCGGGCAGCGGCAGCAGGCCCGCGGGCACGCGGTTCCACCAGCGCGGCTGCAGCACGGAGGCCGCGTACCACCAGGCCACGGCGACGACGCGCTCGTCGGGGTGGCGGCGGCCCTGCCGGGCCAGGACCAGCACGTCGCGGCGGTCCTCGGCGGGCAGGGCGCGGAAGGCGCGGATCGCCGCCGCGCGCCGCTGCGCGGGCAGCTCGGGGGCGGTGACGCTCACGGGGGACCTCCTGGGGCGGCGCGCCGGGCGCGCGGGGACGGGTGCGGAGGGCATGGGATTCGAACCCATGAGGAAGGAGTGGGTACCTCCCTAGCGGTTTTCAAGACCGCCGCCTTCAACCACTCGGCCAGCCCTCCCGGCGTCCGCCAGTCTACGGACCGGTCCGGACGCGCCCGCCGCCCCCGGCCCCCCGGCGCCCCGGCGCGGGGCGCCTCAGCGCCGGGTGGTCAGCGGGGCCAGCGCGCGCGCCATGTCGCGGGCGCGGGGCAGGTCGCGCGCGGAGGCGGGGCGGCGCACGGCGAGGACGCCCTCGCACGGCTCCGGGTCGGTGACGTCCAGGACCACGGCGCGCCCGTCGGCGAGCATGGCGTCCAGCAGGCGCTCGGCGTCGGGCAGGGCCACGACGACCCGGGTGCGCAGCAGGTGCCCGACGGCGGTGGTGCGCGCCAGGCGCAGCAGGAGCTTCTCGTCGTCGAGGTGGCTCAGCTCGGGGCGGCGCATCAGCAGGCGGGCCAGGGCGGCGATCTCGGCCGCGGAGGCGGGCGGCGGCGCGGCGGTCCCCCGGGCGGCGGGGTGGGCGGTGCTGCGGCGCGGGCGGTGGTCCACGGTGGCCTCCTCGGGGGGTGCGGGCGGGCACCGGCCCCCGTGGCCGGCCCGCTCCCTGAGGTTGTCGGGCCCCGCGGCGCGTCCCGTGATGGGCCATCCGGGGGGTGGGCGCCCCCGCGCCCGGCGCTGCGAGCGCGGGACACCGGCGGCCGCCCTCCACTACACAGGGAGGGTGAGCACGGACACGGGCACGCACGGGGGCGGGGGCGCGGGCGGGGGCGGGGAGGGCGCGGGGGACCTGCCGGAGCTGCTGCGCCGGCGCGAGCAGGACCTGCGCAGCCTGCTGGCGGCCCTGCCGCTGGGGGTGCTGGTCGTCGGCGCCGACGGGGTGCGCGCGGTCAACCGGGCCGCCGAGGAGGTCTTCGGCGTGCGGGGCGCGGCGGCGTTCGCCGACGTCTTCCCGCGCAGCTCCCCCGACGCGCCGCCCTTCGCGGTGCGCCGCGCCGACGAGCCGGGCCGGGAGCCGGTGGAGGTCGCCGGCCGCGGCGCGGACGGCGCGCTGTTCCCGGTGGAGGTCACCGTCTCGCCGGGGCCGCGGCCGGGCACCGCGCTGGTGCTGGTGCGCGACCTGCGCGGCGCGGCGCGCGCCGAGGTGGAGCTGCGCCGCCAGCGCAGCCTCACCGAGCTGCTGCTGGAGTCCACCACCGACGGCGTGCTGGGCACCGACCGCGACGGGCGGGTGCTGTTCGCCAACACCGCGGTGCGCCGGCTGCTGCGCCAGCGGGCCGGGGACCTGGTGGGGCGGCCGCTGGCCGAGGTGGGCCGCCCCCCGCGGGAGGCGCAGGAGGAGGGGGCGCAGGGGCCCTCGCTGGCCGAGGTGGCCGCCGCCGGCACCGGCGGGCGGGTGGTGCTGTGGTGCCGCGACGGGGTGCCCCGCCCGGCGCAGGTCAGCGTCTCCCCCGTGGTCACCGGCGAGGAGACCGTCGGCAGCGTGCTGACGGTGCGCGATGCCACCGAGCAGGAGCGGGTGGAGGAGCTGAAGCGGCAGTTCACCGCGGTGGTCAGCCACGAGCTGCGCACCCCCCTCACCGCGATCAAGGCGAGCCTGCGGCTGGTGACCAGCGGGGTGCTGGGGCCGCTGCCGGAGGAGCCGGCGCGGCTGCTGCGCATCGCGGACGAGAACGCCGACCGCCTCGCGGCGCTCGTGAACGACATCCTCGACGTGGAGCGGCTGGACGCCGGCACCATGCCGCTGGAGCCGCGGGACACCGACCTGGCGGAGCTGGCGCGCGCCGGGGTGGAGCAGCTGGGCAGCACCGCCACCGCCGCCGGGGTGGAGCTGGTGCTCACCGCCGCCGAGCCCGCCCCCGTGCACGCCGACCCGCTGCGCGTGGCGCAGGCCCTGGCGAACCTGGTGGGCAACGCGGTGAAGTTCAGCGAGGCCGGCGGGCGGGTGGAGGTGAGCTGCCGGCGCAGCGGGCGCGAGGCGCGGCTGGCGGTGCGCGACGAGGGCCGCGGCATCCCGCACGACCAGCTCGAGGCCGTCTTCGACCGCTTCCGCCAGGTCTACGCCTCCGACGCGCAGCGCCAGTCCGGCAGCGGCCTGGGCCTGGCGATCACCAAGGGGATCGTCGAGCGCAGCGGCGGGCGGGTGGAGCTGCGCAGTCGGCTGAACGAGGGAAGCGAGTTCACGATCGTGCTGCCGCTGGCCGACACCCGGGAGGACGAACCCGACACCTGACCCGATGGGAGGCCCCCCGTGGCGCGCACCGTCCTCGTCGTGGACGACGAACCGCACCTGCGGGAGCTGGCCGCCCTCAGCCTGGAGCGCGTGGGCGGCTTCACCGCCCTGACCGCCGGCTCGGCCGCCGAGTGCCTGGCCGCCGTCGAGGAGCACCGGCCCGACCTGGTGCTGCTGGACGCGATGATGCCCGGCACCGACGGGCCCGGGACGCTGGCGCTGCTGCGCGCGCACGCGGCCGGCGCCGGCGTGCCGGTGGTGTTCCTCACCGCCAGCGTGCAGCGGCACCAGGTGCAGGCGCTGGGGGCGCTGGACGTGCTGGGGGTGCTCGGCAAGCCGTTCGACCCGCTGGAGCTGCCGGCGCAGGTGCGCGAGCTGGCGGGGTGGGGGGCGTGACCGCCACCGCCGCCGAGCCCGTCGCCGCGCCCACCGCCGGCCGCACCGCCCTCGTCGTCGACGACGACGAGCTGATCTCCCACCTGGTCTGCGCGGGCCTGCGCGCCGCCGGCATGACGGTGGTCACCGCCTCCGACGGGCGCGAGGCCCTGCTGCGGCTGGCCGAGGCCGTGCCCGACGTCGTCGTCTCCGACGTGAACATGCCCGGCATGGACGGCTTCGCGCTGGTCAGCCGGCTGCGCGCCGAACCCGCCACCCGCGCGGTGCCGCTGGTGTTCCTCACCTCCCGCGCGGACCCCTCCGACGCGCTGGCCGCGCTGCGCCTGGGCGCCGACGACTACGTGCGCAAGCCCTTCGACCTGCCCGAGCTGGTGGCGCGGGTCACCGCGAAGCTGGACCGCCCGCCGGTGCCGGTGGAGCAGCTCCTGCGCGACCCGCGCACCGGGCTGCTGTCGGCGTCGGCGCTGGCCGAGGAGTGCGCCCGCGAGGCGGCCCGGGCGGCGGCCGGCGGGCGCGACGGCGCGCTGGCGGTGCTGGAGGTGGCCGAGCTGGCGGCCCTGCGCGCCCGCTTCGGCGCGCGCGGCGAGGCGGAGCTGGCCACGCAGCTCACCGCCGCGCTGGAGGCCGCGGCGGCCGGCGTCGCCGGGGCGCGCGCGGGGCGCGCCGGCGGCGGGCGCTTCGCCCTGCTGCTGCCGGACACCGGCGCCGAGGAGGTGCAGCGGCTGCTGCTGGCGCTGTCCGAGCAGGTGGTGCGCCGCCGGGTCACCGTCTCCGGCGAGGCGCTGGACGTCACCCCCGTCGTGGGGTGGGTGAGCCTGTCGGACGCGGCCGGCGCCGAGCACCCCGACGACCCGGACGCCGACGCGCGCGCCGGCACCGGCGAGCGCGCCCTGGCCCTGGCCGGCACCGCCGCGGACGGCGCCGGCCTGCACCTGGACCTGCAGCCGGTGCGCTGGACGGCGGACATGGTCCCCGCCGCGCCGGCCGCGCCCGCCGCGGGCACCGGCGCGGCGGGCGCCGCGGCGCGGTGGCGGCGGTGGCGCTCGCGGCTGCGCACCCCGTGGCAGGTGGCGCTGACGCTGCTGCTGGGGATCGTGGCGCCGTTCTGCGCCTACGCGGGGCTGTGGCTGTTCGCCGGGGTGGACGTCGGCGAGGCGGCGTACCTGCTCGTCGTGGCCGCGCTGGTGGTGACGGCGGCGGCGATCTGGGCCGAGGGCCTGCTGGCGCTGGACCCGGTGCGCCCGCCGGCCGACACCGGCGGGCCGTACCCGCGCGCCTCGGCCATCATCGCCGCGTACCTGCCCAACGAGGCCCTGACGATCGTGGAGACCGTCGAGGCGTTCCTGGCGCAGGACTACCCCGGCGAGCTGCAGGTCGTCCTGGCCTACAACGGCCCCGACCGGCTGCCGGTGGAGGACGCGCTGGAGGCGATCGCCGCGCGCGACCCGCGCTTCGTGCCCCTGCGGGTGGACGGCTCCACCTCCAAGGCGCAGAACGTCAACGCGGGCCTGGCGGTGGTGACCGGGGAGTTCGTCGGCGTGTTCGACGCCGACCACCACCCCGACCCCAGCTCGTTCCGGCGCGCCTGGCGCTGGCTGGGCGGGGGGTACGACGTCGTGCAGGGCCACTGCGTGGTGCGCAACGGCGACGCGAGCTGGGTGGCGCGCACCACCGCGGTGGAGTTCGAGTCCATCTACGCCGTCAGCCACCCGGGCCGGGCCCGGCTGCACGGGTTCGGCGTGTTCGGCGGCTCCAACGGCTACTGGCGCACCGACCTGCTGCGGCTGACCCGCATGCACGGCTTCATGCTCACCGAGGACATCGACTCCAGCCTGCGCGTGGTGGAGAACGGCGGGCGCATCGCCAACGACCCCGCGCTGCTCTCGCGAGAGCTGGCGCCGACCACCCTGCGGGCGACGTGGAACCAGCGGATGCGCTGGGCGCAGGGCTGGTTCCAGGTCTCGCGCAAGCACCTGCGGCGCGCGTGGGCCTCGCCGGAGCTGACGCTGCGGCAGAAGCTGGGCATGACGTTCCTGCTGGGCTGGCGCGAGGTGTACCCGTGGATCTCGCTGCAGGCGTACCCCGTCGTGGCGTTCCTGGCCTGGCGCGCCGGCGGGCCGCAGAACCTGGACTGGGTGGTGCCCACGTTCCTGCTCACCGGCCTGTTCACCTGCTCGGTGGGCCCGGGGCAGACGCTGTTCGCCCGGCGCCTGGCGGTGCCGGAGGTGCGCCGCCAGCGCGGGTGGTTCCTGCGGTACCTGTTCGTCTCGTCGTTCTTCTACACGGAGTTCAAGAACGTCATCGCGCGCGTCGCGCAGATCAAGGAGTTCACCGGTGAACGGGAGTGGAAGGTGACCCCGCGCAGCGTGCCGGTGGCCGCGTCGGGGGTGCCGGTGCTGCCGGCGCCCCGGGACGGGGGCGCGGCGTGAACGAGGTCGACGCGATGCGCGCGCTGACGGCGGACCTGTGGGAGCAGCTGCGCCCGCTGGTGCGGGCCCGGCTGTCCCAGCTCGACGAGTGGGTGGCCCGCGGCCAGGGGCTCGCGGGCCGCGCGGAGGCGGTGCGCACCGCGCACAACCTCTCCGGCTCCCTGGGCAGCTACGGCCGCCACGACGGCTCGCGGGTGGCGCGCGAGCTGGAGCGGGCGCTGCTGGAGGACGCCAGCCCCGCGCTCGTCGTGGACCTCGTCGCCGCCCTGCACCGGGCGGTGGACGCGTGAGCGCCGCGGCGCCCGCGGGCCGCTCGGCGGCGCGCCCGGAGGCGGACCGGCTGCTGGGCCTGGAGGGCTACCGCGCCGTCGCGGCCCTGCTGGTGCTCGTCTACCACGTCTACCAGAACCTGCGCGTGGACGGGCGCCTGCTGCTGGAGGGCACCTGGGCGGGCGAGCTGGTGCAGTCGCTGACCTCCGTCATCGACATGTTCTTCGTGCTCTCCGCGTTCCTGCTGGCCCTGCCGTACCTGCGCCGGGCCCTGACCGGCGAGCGACCCCTGGCGGCGGCGGAGTTCCTGCGCCGGCGGGCGGTGCGCGTGGTGCCGCTGTACTACGTCGTGGTGCTGGTGGTGTGGGTGACCCGCAACGGGGAGCTGCCGGGGCACTGGCAGGAGCTGGTGCAGCACCTGACGTTCACGCAGACCTTCGACGACGAGCGCATCTTCCACCTCGTCGGCCCGGCCTGGTCCCTGGCGGTGGAGGTGCAGTTCTACGTGGTGATCGCGCTGCTGGGCAGCGGGGTCTGCGCGTGGTGCCGTCGCCTGGTGCGGCGCGGGGCCCGGATCGCCGTCGCCGCCGCCTCCGGCGCGGTGCTCGTGCTGGCCGGGCTGGGCTGGAAGCTGGGCGCCATCGCCCTGGACCGGCCCGAGGACGACTGGAGCACCTGGTTCTCGCTGCCGGCCAAGCTGGACGTGTTCGGCTTCGGGGTGCTGCTGGCGGTGGTGTTCGCCGTGCGCGGCACCGACCCCGCCCCGCGCGCGGCGGCGCTGCTCACCCTGCCGGCCGCGGCCCTGCTGCTGGCGGGCGTGCAGCTGGGCACCCGGGAGGGCACGGTGACCGAGCTGCGCCACACCCTCATCGGCGCCGGTTTCGCGTTCGTGCTGGCCGCCACCGTGCTGGCCGGGCCGCGCTCGGCGCTGGTGCGGGCGCTGCAGTGGCGGCCCCTGCTGCTGCTGGCCCTGCTCAGCTACAGCCTGTACCTGTGGCACGAGCCGCTGATGCTGTGGATGAGCGACCTGCCGTTCTGGCCGCAGACCTCCTCCCCCGGCGCGATCGCGTTCGGCGTCGCCCTGCTGCTGCCGGTCGCTCTGGTGGTCGCGGCGGTGAGCTGCTTCCTGGTGGAGCAGCCCGCGGCCACCCTGCGGCACACCCGCACCGCCGACGGCCGCCCGCGCCTGTACTACGGCGAGGGCGCCGGCTGAGGCCGGTCAGCTGGGCGGACCCGGGGACCTGCGCTCACAGGAACCCGGCGATGCCGGTGACGGCCTCGGTGAGCATCCGGTCGTGCAGGTGCTCGTCGATCTCGCCGGCCACCAGGCGGTGGTCGAGCACGCGGCGCACCAGCTCCAGCGCGTCGGTGCGCGCCACGGTGCCCCCGGCGCCGCCCACGGCGGGCAGCACCTCCAGGGTGCGCCCGTCGCCGTGGTCGGGCCCGGCCAGCCACGGCCCGCCGCCGTCGCGGGCGACGAGGCGGTGCAGGTGCTCCGGGTCCACCGCCAGCACGGCGTGCGCGATCCGGTCGAGGTCGAGGACGTCCGTCTGCTCACCGGCCATGGGCACCACCCTGGCACCGGCGGGCCCGGCCCGCGCGCCCGGCGCTCAGGCCGACTCGCGCAGCACCAGGCGGTGCTCCACCCGCCGCACCGTGCCCTCGCCGTCGGCGCTGAGCCGCCCCGCGTGCAGCGCCAGCGCCAGGTCCACCGCCTCGCGCGCCACCTGCGCCATGTCCACCGCCAGCGTCGTCAGGCGCGGGGTCACCCACGCCCCCAGCGCCAGGCCGTCCACGCCGACCACGCGCACGTCGCCGGGCACGTCCACGCCCAGGCGGCGGCACGCGGTCAGCGCCCCCAGCGCCACCAGGTCGTTCCACGCCAGCAGCGCGTCGGGCCGGGGACCGGGGCGCTGCAGCAGGGCCGCCACCGCCGCCGCGCCCCCCTCGACGTCCTCGCGCCCGGCGCCGGTGCGGCCCAGCTCCAGGCCGGCCGCGGCGAAGGCGTCGCGCGCGCGGTGGAACCGCCGGGCCGGTTCGGCGCCGCGCGCCACGTCCACCATCACCGGCCGGCGCACCCCGGCCGCGCGCAGGTGCGCGGCCAGCGCGTCCAGCGCCGGGCGCGGGTCCAGCTCCACCGCCCCGCCGGGGTGGCGCGGGCCGGAGGGGTCCACGTCCACCAGCGGGACCCCCTGCAGCGCCGCCGCCTCCCCCGCCGCGTGCGGGAAGTAGCCGACCACGGCGTCGCTCTGGCGGGCCAGGTCGGCGAGCTGGGCGGCGGTGTCGCCGGCGGCGGCGGTGTCGACCAGCACGACGTTCCAGCCCTCGCGCGCGGCGAACCGCACCGTGGCCGAGGCGAACTCCGGGTAGTACGGGTTCGTCAGGTCCGCCACCAGCAGCCCCAGGGTCAGCCGGCGCCCGGCCCCGGCCAGGCCGCGCCCGTAGCGGGAGGGCCGGTACCCCAGCTCGCGCGCCACCGCCAGGACGCGCTCGCGGGTGACGGGGCTGATCTCGCCGGTGCCGTTGACCGCGCGGGAGACCGTCTGCCGGGAGACCCCGGCGCGCGCGGCCACGTCGTAGATGGTCGCCGGGCGCTGCACGCGCCGGATGCTCGCAGACGCCCCGGGCACCGACAACCGCCCGGCCGGGGCCGTACCGTGCTGGGGTGACGAGCACCACCACCCCCGCGACCGGCGGGGACACCGGCGGGGACACCGGCGGGGGCGCCGGCGCGGGCGCCCTGGACGCGCTGCTGGCCGGGGTGGGCGACGCCTCCGCCGCGCCGGGCGACCTGCTGGCGGTGTCCACCGACCGCTCGGGCACGCCCCCCGGCACCGCGGCCCGCGCGGTGGTGCGCCCGCGCACGGCCGCGGAGGTGCAGCACGTGCTGCGCTGGTGCACCGCCACCGGCACGCCCGTGGTGCCGCGCGGGGCGGGCAGCGGGCTGGCCGGGGCGGCCGTCGCCGAGGCCGGCGGGGTGGTGCTGGACCTCAGCCGCATGGACCGGATCGTGGAGCTGGACCCGGCCGAGCAGGTCGCCGTCGTCGAGCCGGGCGTGGTCACCGCCGACCTGGACGCCGCGGCCGCCGCGCACGGGCTGATGTTCGCCCCCGACCCCGGCAGCGTCGGCATCTCCACCGTCGGCGGCAACATCGCCACCAACGCCGGCGGCCTGCGCGGGGCCAAGCACGGCGTGACCCGCGACGCCGTCCTGGGCCTGGACGTCGTGCTCGCCGACGGGCGGCTGATCAGCGTGGGCCGGCGCACCGTCAAGGGCGTCACCGGCTACGACCTGGTCTCCCTGTTCACCGGCTCGGAGGGCACCCTGGGCGTCGTGGTGTGCGCCACCGTGCGCCTGCTGCCGCGCCCGCAGCACGTGACCACCGCGGCCGCGTTCTTCCCCGCCGTGGAGGACGCCGCCGGCGCCGCCGCCGCGATCACCGCCTCGGGGGTGCGCCCGCTGCTGCTGGAGCTCGTCGACGGCCCGGTGCTCGCCGCGATCGACGCCGCGCGCGGCAGCGACCTGGCCGCGCGCGGCGCGGCGTTCCTGCTGGTGCAGACCGACGGCACCGGCGCCGCGCAGGAGATGGAGAGGCTGGTGGAGGTGGTGCGCCCCTTCGCCTCCTCCGTGCGGACCGCCGCCGACCCGGCGGAGGCGGAGCGGCTGGTCGCCGCGCGCCGCGACGCGCTGCCGTCGCTGGAGCGGCTGGGCCGGCTGCTCATCGAGGACGTCGCGGTGCCGCGCTCGCGGCTGCCGGAGGCGGTGCGCGGGGTGAAGGAGGCCGGCGCGCGGCACGGCGTGCCCGTGTACGTCGTCGCGCACGCCGGCGACGGGAACCTGCACCCGGTGCTGCTGCTGGAGGGCGACCACGACGGCACGGGGATCCCGCCGGCCGCGCAGCGCGCCGCCGACGACATCTTCGCGCTGGCGCTGGAGCTGGGCGGTACCGTCACCGGCGAGCACGGCGTCGGGACGCTCAAGCTCGCCCACGCCGCGCGCGAGCTCGGCGAGGACGTCCTGGGCCTGCAGCAGCAGCTCAAGGCGGTGTTCGACCCGGCCGGCGTGCTCAACCCCGGCAAGGCCCTGCCCGCACCCGCGAACGGAACGAGGAACCCGCGATGACCACCACCCCCGGCGAGGTCGACGGCCGCCTGCGGTACCGGCTGCTCACCGGCACCGACGACCGCGCGTTCTGCGAGAAGGTCAGCGCCGCCCTCGCCGACGGCTACGTCCTGCACGGCTCCCCCGCGCTGACGTTCGACGGCGAGCGCGTCGTCACCGCCCAGGCCGTCGTCCTGCCCGGCGCCCCGGCCCCCCGCTTCGTGCCCGTCGAGGCCTGAGAACCCCGGACCCGCGACGTCGAACCCGCGGTGGTCGAGGAAGTGGCCACTTCCTCG
>NZ_JBJLSG010000040.1:0-35112 GCF_050871925.1 Kineococcus gurbantunggutensis | reverse complement strand
GGGCGCGGCGTCCCGCGCCGCGCCCGCCGCGCCGCGCCCTCAGCCGGCCGGCACCAGCCGCGCCACGCACTCCACGTGGTGCGTCATGGGGAACAGGTCGAAGGCGCGCAGCCCGTCCAGCGCGTAGCCGTGCTCGGCGAAGGTCGCCAGGTCGCGCGCCAGCGCCGCCGGGTCGCAGGCCACGTACGCCACCGCCCGCGGGCGCAGGGCGGCGATGCCCGCCACCGCCGCGCCCCCGGCGCCCGCGCGCGGCGGGTCCAGCACGACGAGGTCCACGCGGGAGCCGGCCAGCTCCGGCTCGGCCAGCGCCTCCTCCACCGGGCCCTCCCACAGCTCCACCTGCGGCGCGCCGTGCAGGGTGCGGCGGGCGTCGCGCACCGCGCGCGCCTCGCCCTCCACGGCCAGCACCGCGCCCTCCCCGCCCACCGCGCGCGCCAGCACCGCGGTGAACAGCCCGGCGCCCGCGTACAGGTCCAGGGCGCGCTCGCCCGCGCGCGGCTCCAGCGCGTCGAGCACCGCCTCCGTCAGCGCCGTGCCCGCCCCCGCGTGCACCTGCCAGAAGCCGGCCCCGCTCACCCGGAACCCCAGCTCCTCGCCGCGCACGCGCACCCGCTCGCCGACCCAGGTGCGCCCGCTGACGCGGTGCAGGCCCTCGGGGGTGCGCACGGCCACCGAGGCGCCCGGCAGCCTGGGCAGGCGGGCGTGCGCGCCCGCGCTGGGAGCGACGACGACCAGCGGGTCCCCGCCGTCGGAGCCGGCCGCGACCTCCACGGACTCCACGTTGCCGAAGCGCCGGGCCAGCACCCCGCTGCCCACGACCCCGTGCGTGGAGATGGGGCAGTCCGCCAGCGGCACCACGTCGTGCGAGCGGTGCCGGCGCAGCCCGGTGCGCCCCTCGACGTCCACGGCGAACTGCGTGCGGGTGCGCCAGCGCAGCCCCGGGTGCTCCGGGTCGGGGGCGCCCGCCGGCAGCGGGACCTCCTCCACCTCCACGGGCACCTCCAGGCCGGCCAGGCGGCGCAGCTGCTCGGCGACCACCTCGGCCTTGAGGGCGCGCTGGCGCGGCAGCGCCACGTGCTGGAAGTCGCACCCGCCGCACATCCCCGGCCTGGCCACCGGGCACGGCTGCTCGACGCGGTCGGCGTCGGCGCTCAGCACGCGCACCGCGTCCGCGCGCCAGAACCTCGAGCCGTCCGAGCCCTCGGTGACCCGGGCCAGCACCCGCTCGCCGGGCAGGGCGTGGCGCACGAAGACGACCCGGCCCTCGTGGCGGGCCACGCAGTGCCCGCCGTGGGCGACGGGGCCGACCTCCACCTCGAACTCGGTGCCGGTGCGGTCCGCGCCCCGGTCGGGGGCCGGGCGGGTGCGCCGGCCGCGGCCCGCGCCGGGCGCGGCCGCGCCCGCGGGGCGGCTCACCGGACCTCCTCGCGCTCGCCGTCGCCGGGCCCGGGGGGCGTCACGGCGGTGGGCGAGGACGCCTGCGGGCGGGTGGGCGTGGGCCCGAACGTGCCGCGGCGCACCAGGCCGGGCGCGGCGCGCTCCACGCGGTCCTCCATGCCCTCGGAGCTGCTCAGCTGCCACGGCACGCTGGCCACCATCACCCCCGGGGTGTAGCGCAGGCGCGCGCGCAGGCGCAGCGCCGACTGGTTGTGCAGCAGCGTCTCCCACCAGTGGCCCACGACGTACTCGGGCACGTAGACGGTGACGAGGTCGCGCGGGTACCGGGCGCGCAGCGCCTTGACGTGCTCGAGCACCGGGCGGGTGATCTCCCGGTACGGGGAGTCCAGCACCGTCAGCGGGATCGGCAGGTCCAGCGCGTCCCAGCGCGCCTGCAGGGCCGCGGTCTCCTCCGGGTCCACGGCCACGGTGACCGCCTGCAGCTCCGTGGGCCGCGCCGCGCGCGCGTAGGCCAGCGCCCGCAGGGTCGGCTTGTGCAGCTTGGAGACCAGCACCACGCTGCGCACCCCGGTCGGCAGCGCCTTGGCCTTGGCGTCCTCGGCCATGGCCAGCTCGCTGGCCACCGAGGTGTAGTGCCGGCGGATGAGCTTCATGTTGGCGAAGATCACGACCATGGCCAGGATCGCGATCCAGGCGCCCTGGGTGAACTTCGTCAGCAGCACGATCACCAGCACCAGGCCGGTCAGGCCCAGCCCGATCGAGTTGATCACGCGCGAGCGCTTCATGCGGCCGCGCGCGGCCGGGTCGGTCTCGCTGCGCAGGTGCCGCGTCCAGTGCCGGATCATCCCGGTCTGGCTCATGGTGAAGGAGACGAAGACGCCGACGATGTAGAGCTGGATCAGGCGGGTCACCTGGGCGTCGAAGGCCAGGATCAGCACGATCGCCGCGCCGGCCAGCGCGATGATGCCGTTGGAGAAGGCCAGCCGGTCGCCGCGGGTGTGCAGCTGCTTGGGCAGGTAGCCGTCGCGGGCCAGGATCGAGGCCAGCACCGGGAAGCCGTTGAACGCCGTGTTGGCGGCCAGCACGAGGATGACGCCGGTGGCGGCGGTCACCAGGTAGAACGCGACCGGGAAGTGGTCGAAGACCGTCGCCGCGAGCTGGCCGATGATCGGGTCCTGCACGTAGGAGTCCCCGACCGGCACGCCGTCGCGCAGCAGCTGCAGCCCGGGGTCCTCCGCGAAGCGCACGCGCGTGAGGTTGGCCAGCGTGATGATGCTCACCAGCATGGTCACGCTGATCAGGCCCAGCAGCAGCAGCGTCGTGGCGGCGTTCCTGCTCTTGGGCTTGCGGAAGGCCGGCACGCCGTTGCTGATGGCCTCCACGCCGGTCAGCGCCGCGGCGCCGGAGGAGAAGGCGCGCAGGATGAGGAACGCGCCGGCCACGCTGGTCAGCCCGCCGGAGATGTCGTGCTCGGCGGCCAGCTCGAACCCGGCGCTGGGCGCCTGCGGCAGGTCGCCGAACAGGTACCGGCCGAAGCCCCACAGCGCCATGCCGATGATCGAGAACATGAAGATGTAGGTGGGCACCGCGAAGGCGGTGCCGCTCTCGCGGATGCCGCGCAGGTTCACCGTCATCAGCAGCACCACCAGCGCCACCGCGAAGAGCGCCTCGTGCCCGCGCAGCACCGGGATCGCGGTCGCGGCGTACTGCGCGCCCGAGGAGATCGACACCGCCACCGTCAGCACGTAGTCCACCAGCAGCGCGCTGCCCACCGTCAGGCCCGCGTTGGGGCCCAGGTTGACCGTGGCCACCTCGTAGTCGCCGCCCCCCGAGGGGTAGGCGTGCACGTTCTGCCGGTAGGAGGCGACCACCACGAGCATGACCACCACGACCGCCGCGGCGATCCACGGCGAGAAGGCGTAGGCGGCGATGCCGGCGATGGACAGGGTGAGGAACACCTCGTCCGGGGCGTAGGCGACCGAGCTCAGGGCGTCGGAGGCGAAGACCGGGAGCGCGATGCGCTTGCGCAGGAGGGTCTCGGACAGGCGTTCGCTGCGGAACGGCCGGCCGACGAGCACGCGCTTGACCGCGTCCGTCACAGAAGGCACGTCCACCCATGCTAGGCCCGCGCGGCGGCACCGGCGGGCGCTCGGCGAGCGCGGGCACCCGCGGGACCGGCGGCGCGGCGGGCGGCGCGGCGGTGCCCGGGGCGAGGCGGTAGCGTCGCGGCCCGGGACGCCCGCCGGAGCAGCCGGCGGCCCCAGCGCCCAGGACGCACCGGAGGGGTCGTGCACTTCGTGATCATGGGGTGTGGCCGGGTCGGCTCCACCCTGGCCCTGACCGTGGAGCAGCGCGGGCACAGCGTGGCCGTCGTGGACCAGAACGCCGACGCCTTCCGCCGCCTGGGCACCTCCTTCGCCGGCCAGCGCGTCACCGGCGTCGGCTTCGACCACGACACCCTCGTCGAGGCCGGCATCCACCAGGCCGACGCCTTCGCGGCCGTCTCCTCCGGCGACAACTCCAACATCCTGGCCGCGCGCGTGGCCCGGGAGAAGTTCGGGGTCGAGACCGTCGTGGCGCGCATCTACGACCCCGGCCGCGCCGAGGTCTACCAGCGCCTGGGCATCCCCACCATCGCCACGGTGCGCTGGACGGCGGACCAGGTGCTGCGCCGGCTCGTGCCCGAGGGGGCCCTGAGCGAGTTCCGCGACGCCAGCGGGCGCGTCGTCATGGTCGAGGCGCCCGTGCACGAGGGGTGGGTGGGCCGCCCGCTGCACGCCCTGGAGAGCGCCGCCGGCGTGCGCGTGGCCTACGTCACGCGCCTGGGGCAGGGCGTGGTGCCGGTCAGGGGGATGGTCCACCAGGAGGGCGACCTGGTGCACGTGGTCGTCGCGGAGGAGCGCACCGCGGCCGCGGCCGCCGTGCTCGCCGCCGCGCCGGAGGAGGGAGCCTGATGCGCGTCGTCATCGCCGGGGCCGGGATCGTGGGGCGCTCCATCGCCCGCGAGCTGCTCGCCAACTCGCACCGCGTGCTGCTGGTGGACCGCTCCCCCGCCGCCATGAAGATCAACAGCGTGCCCGACGCGCAGTGGCTGCTCGCCGACGCCTGCGAGATCTCCAGCCTCGACGAGGCCGAGCTGGCCGACTGCGACGTCGTGGTGGCCGCCACCGGCGACGACAAGGCCAACCTCGTCGTCTCGCTGCTGGCCAAGACCGAGTACGGCGTGCCGCGCACGGTCGCGCGCGTGAACAACCCCAAGAACGAGTGGCTCTTCGACGAGGCGTGGGGCGTGGACGTCGCCGTGTCCACGCCGCGGCTGATGACCGCGCTGGTCGAGGAGGCCGTCAGCGTCGGGGAGCTGGTGCGGCTGTTCACCTTCCAGCAGGGCAACACCTCGATGGCCGAGTACACCCTGGCCGGCTCCAGCCCCGTGGTGGGCCGCACCGTCGGGGAGATCCCGCTGCCGGCCGACGCGGTCCTGGTCGCCATCGTGCGCGGCGACCGCCCGATCCCGCCCACCCCCGACGACGTGCTGGAGGTGGGCGACCACCTGATGTTCCTCAGCGTCCCCGAGGCCGAGGCGGAGCTGCGCGAGCTGCTCGGCACCCGCTGAGCACCCGCCGCGCGACCGGCCCGGCCGGGCCCGGACCGGCTGGCCGGGCCGGGCCCGGCCGGCTCAGGCCGGCTCAGGCGGGCGGGGCGGCCGGCTCCCGCGGGGCGTCCTGCGGCTCCAGGGGCGTGTGTCCGCGCAGCAGCACCGCGCCGGCGAGCACCACGCCCAGCACCAGCAGCGGCCAGCCCAGCACGAGCTTGCTCACCGCCAGGGCGGTGGTCCAGTCCCCGTCCCCGGAGCGGTCGGCCAGGTACAGCGGCAGCTGGACCGCCACCCGCAGCACGTAGCCGGCCAGCAGCAGGCCGGTCAGCTTCTGGCACAGGGCCACGACACCGCGGTCGCGGCGCCAGCCGGTGGGGTCCTCGGTGACCGCGCCGACCACGAACCCGACCACGGGCCAGCGCGCCGCCATGGAGGCGGCGAAGACGACCGCGAGCGCGGCGTTGAGCAGGATCCCGGGCAGGAAGACGTCCGCGGCGCGGCCGGTGCGCGAGGCGATGAAGGCCGCCACGGCGGTGGTGAGGATGCCGCCCAGGGCGTGCTGCACCGTCTCGCGCCGCGCCACGCGCGCCACCAGCGCCACGAGGAGCACGGCCGCGGAGGCGCCCACCGACACCAGCACGTCGGAGGTGAGCAGCCACGCCACCAGGAAGGCCAGGGCCGGGGCGGCCGAGTCCAGCAGGCCGCGCCAGCCGCCCAGCGCCGCCGACAGCCGGTGGCGCACGACCTCCTCGACGGTGGTCGGCGCCCCCGCCCCCGCAGCGGGGCCGGGCACCGGTGCCGTCACGGGCTCTCGGGGCAGAGCAGCTCGTACTCCGGGTTGAAGATCACGCGCTGGCCGTCGTCGTCGGCGACCAGGCCGCGGGCCTTCACCCGGCGCCCCGGCTCCACCCCCGCGATGCGCCGGCGGCCCAGCCACACCAGCGCCACCGAGCCGGAGCCGTCGAACAGCTCCGCCTCCAGGGCGGGCACGCCGCCGCGCGGGCGCAGGGTGACCGAGCGCAGGGTCCCGCACACGCAGGCGCGGGTGCGGTTGGGGATGGCCTCGCAGGGGGTTCCGCCGTGGCGCACGGCGTCCTGCTGGGCCTCCTCGGCCGCGAGGTCCGACTCGGAGGCGGTGAAACGCTGCAGCGCGCGCCGCCACAGGGGCGTGCTCAGCACCGACGACTTCGACACGGCCACCAGAGTAGGACCCCCGCGCGCTCCCCGGGACCCGGTGCCCCCGGACCACCCGCCCGGCGCACCGGGCGGGCGCACCGGGCGGGCGCACCGGGCGGGTGGTCCGACGGGTGGTCGAGCGCGCCTCAGCGGACCTCGGTGATCTCCGGGCCCCGCTCGAACGGCTTGAGGTCCTCGCGCCCACCGGCCTGCTCCTGCTCCGCCGGCGGCTGCGGGCGGGCCTCCGGCAGCGCCAGCGGGATCAGCTCGCGCGGCGCCATGGCCTCGGTGCCGCGCACCACGACCACGTCGCGCACGATGTCCTCCAGCGGCGCGGCGGCCTGCTCGTCGTGGGCCGCGGGCCCGGAGAAGACGGCCCGCAGGAACCAGCGCGGCCCGTCGACGCCCACGAAGCGGGTGGGCTGGTGGGCGGTGCGCCCGTCCTCGGTGCGCACCGGCAGCCGGCACAGCAGCTCGGCGCCGAAGGAGCCGGTGCGCTCCTCGGCCACGCCGCCCTGCGCGCCGACGGCCGCGGCGATCTCGGCGCGGATCTCGTCCCACACCCCGCGGCTGCGCGGGGCGGCGAAGACCTGCAGCTGCACGGCCGAGCCGGCGAGGCCGACGGTGACCGCGATGACGCGCTGGCCGGCCTCCTCGACCTCGAAGCGCAGCTCCATGCCCTCGCGCCCGGCCAGGCGCAGCCCGCCCAGCGGCAGGCGGCCGTCCTCGGCGGGCACCTCCGAGGCGTCGAACGGCCCGCCGGAGCGGTCCGCGGCGCCCGCACCGGCAGCGCCCGCACCGGGGCTGCCGGCCGCGGCGGCGGGCGCCTCCTCGGCGGGGGCGCTCGCGGCGGCGCCCGCGGTGTCGTCGGCGGTGCCGGCGGCGGTGCCGGTGGCCGCGGGCGCACCGTCACCGGCCGGCGCCTGCGCCGCCCGCTCGTCCTGGGTGCTGCCGGTCTCGGCCTCGGCGTCCTTGACGCGCTTGCGGCGGAACAGGCTCATGGTCGTCCCTCCCCGGTGGTGGTGCTGTGGTCTGCGTGGTGCGGCGCGGTGGCGTCCAGGGCGCCGGCCGCGGCGAGCGCGCCGGAGCCGCCGGTGGAGCCGTGGCCGCCCTCCCCGCGCGCGGAGGCCGGCAGCTGCTCCACCGGCAGGAAGCGCACCCGCTCCACCCGCTGCACGACGAGCTGCGCCACGCGGTCCCCGGCGCGCAGCTCCACCGCCTCGCGCAGGTCGGTGTTGTGCAGCGTGACGCGGATCTCGCCGCGGTAGCCGGCGTCGACGGTGCCCGGGGCGTTCAGCGTGGTCAGGCCGCGGCGCGCGGCCAGGCCCGAGCGGGGCACCACGAACGCGGCGTACCCCTCCGGCAGGGCGATGGACACTCCCGTGGGCACCGTGACCCGCTCGCCGGGGCCGACGACGACGTCGACGCGGGTGGTCAGGTCGGCCCCGGCGTCGCCCGGGTGCGCGTAGGTGGGCAGCGCGGCGGGGTCTGCCAGCACGGTGGCCACCTCCAGGGCGGCGGCGGGCTCGGCGGCGGCGTGGCTCACGGCCCGGACCCTACCGGCCGGGGCGGGGACGGCGCCGGGCGCGCCCGGCGGCGTGAGACGCTGGCGCCGTGAGCGGCTCCCCCGGTCCCCGGTCCTCCGCCCGGCCCGCCGGCGAGGCGCCCGGGCCGCTGTGGCGGGAGCGCTGGTGGCCGGCGGTGACGACCTGGCTGTCGTGGCTGCCGGCGGTGGTGGGCGGCGCGCTGATCGCGCTGCCCGTCTTCGGCGAGCGCGGGGCCCTGGTGGGCGCGCTGCTGGGCGCGGCGCTGGCCGCGGGGGTGCTGCTGAGCCTGGCCGGGACCGTGGAGGTCTCCGGCGGCGAGCTGCGCGCGGCGCGGGCGCGGGTGCCGCTGGACGTCGTCTCGCGCGTGGAGGTCGTCACGGCCGACCGGCGCCGCGCGGTGCTGGGGCCGGAGCTGGACGCGCGGGCACACCTGGCGATCCGCTCGTGGGTGCCCACGGCCGTGCGGGTCCACCTGGACGACCCGGCGGACCCGACCCCGTACTGGGTGGTCTCCACCCGTCACCCCCAGCGGCTCGCGGACGCGGTCGCCCGCGGCCGCTGAGGGCGCCCCGCCGCCTCAGGCGGCGCAGTCGTTGCAGATGATGCGGCCGTCGCCCATGTCGTGGAGCTGGCTGCGGTGCACCACCAGGAAGCAGCTGGTGCACGTGAACTCGTCCTGCTGGCGCGGGAGGACCCGCACCGACAGCTCCTCGTTGGAGAGGTCCGCGCCGGGCAGCTCGAAGCCCTCGGCGGCCTCCGTCTCGTCCTCGTCGACGGCACCCGAGCTCTTGTCCGTCCGACGGGCCTTGAGCTCCTCGATGGAGTCCTCGTTGAGCTCGTCCTCGTTCTTGCGCGGTGCGTCGTAGTCGGTCGCCATGACCCTGCCTCACTCCGTGTTCCGTGGTCCTGCGGCCGGCTCAACGCGGCACGGCCCCGATACATGCCCGCGCCCCCGGCCCCTGCTCGACGGTGCCCGACCGACGAGGCGAGCACGCATCATGACCTACCGCCGCGCGCACGACGAACCGGGGCGGGTCACGGCGCGTCGCCGACGGCCACGCAGGGCGCTCGGCGCTGGCCCGCGCGGGTGCTCCGGCTGCTCCGGACGGCTCACCCGCCGCGCGCCCGCCGGCACCGGGCCGCGGCGCTCACCGCGGCTCCCCCGCCGCCCCCACCGCCGTCGCCCGCCGCACCGCGCACCCGCTGCGGGCACCCTCGCGGGCCCCGTCGCGCGCCCCGTCGCGCAGTCGTCGCACGCCCGTCGCACGGCCGTCGCGCGCCCGTCACCGGCCGGTCACCGCACGGTGCGGCGGGGCGCGACGGGGGTGCCCACAGCGACACCGGGTGAGTTGGAGCGGGCTCCGACGCCCCGTAGTGTGCGGGCGTCCCCGCCGACGGCGGCCCCGCGCACGAGCACCGCGCGGCCGCCGGGCGCCCAGACCCCCAGGAGGTGCCGTGACCGCGCAGGAACCGCGTCCGAACGGCTCGACCACGCCGGACGCCGAGCCCGTCCGCCCCGCCCCGCCCGTCTTCGTGGCGGAGCTGTCCGAGCGCGTGCAGCAGACGCGCGCCACCATCGACTCGGCCACCGCCGCGGGCGAGGAGGAGCTGGCCGCGGCGCACCTCGGCGAGCTCGAGGGGCTCGTCCACCTCGCCGCCGCGCACGACGTGGCGCTGCCCGACACCGTGGCCTACCTGTCCGAGCAGCGGAGCGGGCAGGAGCGGGTGGTGGACGTCACCGCCGTCGAGGCGGCCCGCTGCGCGCCCGCCTGAGACCGCGGCCGCGCAGCCCGCCGGCTCAGCCCGCCAGCTCGGCCCGCAGGGCGGCGTGCAGCCCCGGGGCGGCGGCCAGCACCCCCTCCGTGCGCGCCGGGCCGCCGTCGAAGCCGGTGACCAGGGCGCCGGCCTCGGCGGCCACGAGGGCGCCGGCGGCCATGTCCCAGGGCTTCAGGCCCTTCTCGTAGTAGGCGTCCAGCCGCCCGGCGCCCACCCAGCACAGGTCCAGCGCGGCGCTGCCGATGCGGCGCACGTCGCGCACCCGCGGCAGCAGGCGGGCCAGCACGGCGGCCTGCTCGGCGCGGCGCTGCGGGTCGTAGCCGAAGCCGGTGGCCACCAGCGCCCCGGGCAGCTCCACGCCCCGCGGCACGCGCAGCTCCCGCCGCCGCCCGGCGGCGTCCAGGCTCGCGCCCTGCCCCAGCGCCGCGCTCCAGACCTCCTGCGCCGTGGGGTCGTGCACGCACCCGGCGAGCACGGTCCACGTGCGCGGGTCGGGCCGGTCGGCGCCGCCGGCCGGGTCGAGCACGCAGGCGACGCTGACGGCGTACGCGCGCAGGCCGTACAGGTAGTTCACCGTGCCGTCGACCGGGTCGACCA
The DNA here is from genome assembly GCF_050871925.1 of Kineococcus gurbantunggutensis. Taxonomy (NCBI): domain Bacteria; kingdom Bacillati; phylum Actinomycetota; class Actinomycetes; order Kineosporiales; family Kineosporiaceae; genus Kineococcus; species Kineococcus gurbantunggutensis. The sequence goes on along the minus strand of NZ_JBJLSG010000040.1, from coordinate 25,023 downwards.
CCCAGGTCAGGCCGGAGGTGCCGGGGCGGTGCCCGCCCTCCTCGCCCAGCACCCCGTCCCGCGGGCGCAGCCGGCCCAGCAGCTCCACCAGGAGCTGCTCGGAGGCGTGGTCCATGGCGGTGACGACGTCGGTGGGGGTGGACTTCGTCGCGGCGACCTCCACCCGGTCCGGGCGGCCGGTGCGCACCAGCTCACCGGCCGCGGCGGCCGCCTCCACCGCCACCCGGCGCAGCTCCGCCAGCTCGCCGGCGCCCGGCAGCGCGGGGGCGGCGCCGCTCACGCCGGCGCCGGGGCGCGGTAGTCCTCGCCCGTCGCGGCGGGCAGGTCCGCGCGCAGGTTGCGGCAGCACCCCACCGGGCAGACGGTGTGCGAGGGGCCCAGCGCGCCCGTGGCGGGCCGCTCGCGCTGCTCCCCGCGGGCCTGGGCGGCGCGCTCCTCGACCAGGTCGACCAGGCCGGCGACGAAGGTGGCGTCGGCACCGACGGTGGCCGCGCGCGCGAACGGCAGGCCGATCTCCCCGGCGGTCTCCGCGGCCTCGGTGTCGAGGTCGAACTTGACCTCCATGTGGTCGCTGACGAAGCCGATGGGCGCCACGACGACCCCGGGCACGCCCTGCTCGTGCAGCGCGCGCAGGTGGTCGTTGACGTCCGGCTCCAGCCACGGCTGGCTCGGCGGGCCCGAGCGCGAGCAGTAGGCCAGGTCCCAGGCCACGTCGGTGCCCAGGGCCGCGCCGGCGCGGCGGGCCACCTCGGCGGAGACGTCGAGGTGCTGGCGCACGTACGCGCCGCCGTCGCGGCCGGAGACGTCGTTCATCGCGTCGGGCACGGAGTGGGTGACGAACACCACGCGCGAGCCCTGCGGCACCTCGCCCAGGGCGCGCACGACGGCCTGCGCGTTGACCTCGGTGAACGCCGGGTGGTTGAAGTAGTGGCGGATCTTGTCGAACTCGATGGCGCGGCCCTCGGCGGCCAGGGTCTCGGCGGCGCGGGCGAGGTCCTCGCGGTACTGCCGGCAGCTGGAGTACGAGGAGTACGCGCTGGTGAAGACGACGAGCACGCGGCGGGCACCGGCCTCGTGGGCCTCGCGCAGCACGTCGGTCGCGTACGGCTCCCAGTTGCGGTTGCCCCACAGCAGGGGCAGGTCCGCCAGGCCGCGCGCGTCGAGCTCGCGGCGCAGCTGCGCCAGCAGCTCGCGGTTCTGGTCGTTGATGGGGCTCTTGCCGCCGAAGTGCAGGTAGTGCTCGGCGACGGCCTCGAGACGCTCGCGGGGGATGCCGCGCCCGCGGGTGACGTTCTCCAGGAAGGGCATGACGTCGTCGGGGCCCTCGGGACCGCCGAAGGACAGCAGGAGCAGGGCGTCGTAGGGACGCGCGGAGGTGGTCGCAGCGCTCACCGGGACATTCTCACCGCTGCGCGCGCGACCGCCCGCCGGGGGTGCGGCGGCCCCCGGCGGGGCTCGCGGGCGGTCCCGGCGGTGCTCGCGGGCGACCTCACCCTCAGGTCGACGCCGAGGGTCCGGACCGGTTCCTGCCCGGAGCCGGGTGAACACGCAGGTGCGCAAGTGGCAGAGTGCGTGCAGCGCTCGGCCCGACCGGGAGCCGCGCCGGCCCGGCCCGTCCGGCCGCGGCGCCGCAGACGACACCGCTGGAGGACGCCCTCATGCAGGACCTGAGGCTCGTCGGGGTCCACGACGACGGCGAGCACGTGGTGCTCCTGGGCGTCGACGGAGCGCGCTACCGGCTGCGGGTGGACGAGGCGCTGCGGGCCGCGGTGCGCCGCGACCGCGCCCGGCTGGGGCAGCTGCAGATCCAGCTGGAGGCGCAGCTGCGCCCGCGCGACATCCAGGCGCGCATCCGCGCCGGGGAGTCCGCCGAGGAGGTGGCCGACGCCGGCGGCCTGCCGCTGGACCGGGTGCGCCGCTACGAGGGGCCGGTGCTTGCCGAGCGCGCGCACGTGGCGGGCCTGGCCCGGCGCACCGCCTACGGCCGCTCGGGGGGCACCGGCACGCTGGAGGAGCTGGTGGTGGCCCGCCTCAGCGCCCGGGCGGTCGACCCCGAGGGCGCCCGCTGGGACTCCTGGCGCCAGGAGGACGGCGACTGGACGGTGCAGGTGGAGTTCGTCGCGGGCGGGCGGGGCCGCGTGGCGCGCTGGTCGTTCGACCCGGGCTCGCGCGCGCTGACCGCCACCGACGACGAGGCCCGCTGGCTGAGCGAGGAGGAGCCGGCCGACCCCGGCCCGCTGCCCGCGCGGCGGCTGGTGAGCGTGGTGGGCGAGGCCGCCCGCCCCGGCGGCGAGCGGGTGTACGACGTGGAGGCCGACGGCGGGGTCCGCTCCGCCGAGCGCGGCGGGCGCCCCGCGCGCCCGGCTCCGGGCGACGTGGCCCCGGGGCTGCTGGACGCGCTGGACGCGCAGCGCGGGGTGCGCGGGGAGCCGGCGCCCGCGCAGGAGGCCGGGGAGGCCGCGCCGCGGGTGGACGCGCTGCTGGCCGATCCGCCGCCGGCGCACCCGGCGGCCTCGGCCCCGCACGAGCACGAGGACCGCACGGTGCTGCCGCCGCCGCGCACGGCCGGGACCGCCCCGGCGCCCGCGCAGTCCGCCCACGACGGACGGGGTGCCGAGCAGACGACCGACGCGGCCGACGCGGCCGACGCCGACCCGGCCGGGGAGACCGACGGGGCCGACGCGGTGGACGTCGCGGAGGCGGTGGACGTCGTCGCGGAGGCGGTGGGCGTCGCGGACGGGGTGCAGGACGCCGCCGCGGCCCCCTCCCCGGCCTCCGACGGGGCGGCCGCGGACGGGGCGGACGCGGACAGGGCGGGCGCGGAGGGCGCCCCCGGCGCCGCCCCGGCCGGTGCGGCCGACGGCGCCACCCCGGCTGCCGGTGGCGCCGAGCAGGGCGGTCAGCAGCCCGAGCGCCCGGCACCGCGGCGGCGCAACCGCTCCGCGCGCCGCTCCGGCGGTCCGGGGACCCCGCCGGGCTCGGGCGGTTCGGGGGGCGGCAAGCGCGCGAGCGTGCCGAGCTGGGACGAGATCATGTTCGGCACGAAGAAGGACTGACCGGCGCCGGACGGCACGAGGCCCCGCACACCGTCGGTGTGCGGGGCTTGGTGCTGTTCGTCCCGGTCAGCGCCGGGTGGACCGCTCCTCCGGGTCCACCGGTGCCGCCGCGACGGTCTCCACGGCGACCTGCTCCGAGCGCAGCTCCGCCCGGACGACCTGTTCGCCCTGGACGTCGCGCACGCTCACGCGCACGACCTCGACGGGTTGCACGCGCACGGAGACCACCGGAACCTCCTCGTGCAGCACGATCTCCAGCGGTTCGGGCGCCGCACCCGTCGCCGCCCGACCGGCCGCAGCGGTCCCGTCCGCGTCGAGGGGCTCGCGCTCGACCACGAGCTGCTCGACGCGGACCGGGACCTCCACCGTGCGGACCTCGGTCACGACGCGCTTGCGGATGCGGACGCGCTCGCGCGGGACGCGCTCGCGGACGACGCGCAGTTCCTCGGCCGAGCGGAGGACCTCGGCGGGCTGCTCGTTCAGGACCGGTCGCGGTCCGTGCCGGCGCGGGTGGCCTGGTCGGCGTCGAGGTCGATGTGCTCCTCGCGGACCTCGGCCGACACGGTCTCCTCGCCGGTCACCGTCTTGGTGCCCAGGCGCACGCGCTCCACCGGCACCGTCTCCTTGGCGGCCACCGCACGCTCCTCGTGCAGGGTCACCTCGTGCTCCTCCTCGGTCAGCTCCCCGCCCGAGAGGGCCGCGCCGCGGTTGGCCTCGGTGATCGGCTCGCGCTCGACCACGACCTCCTCGTGGCTGACCGGGACGGTGCGGGTGACCGTCTCGCTGGTGATGTACTTGCGCAGCCGCGCCCGGCCCGCCTCGCGGGTCTCGGTGCCCACGTGCAGCTCCTCCTTGGAGCGCGTCATGGCGTCGTCGGTGTTCGGGCCGGAGGTGTCGTGGCCGGCGCCGCGCACGTCGGCGCCCGCGGTGCCACCGGTCACGGCGGTGCCGGTGGTCTCCTCGCGGCCGCGGCCGGTCGTGGTGCTCTGGTACTCGCTGCGGTCGGTGCCGCCGAGGTCGGCGGTGCCGGTGCCCGCGGTGCCGGTGGTGCCCGTGGTGGAGGTCCCGGTCACGCTGCCGCCGGAGGAGGCGATGCCGTAGTAGGCGTACAGGTCGTCCTCGTCGCGCTCGGACAGCTCGTGGCCCGGGTCGTGGTGGGGCGCGTCCTTGACCTTGGCCTTCTCGAACGGCACGGTGATCTTCTCGCCGCTCACCGACGCCTGCGAGAGCGGGATGAGGGAGACGTTCGAGCCGAACAGGCCCGTCTTGACGGAGACCCACTCGGGCTGGTTGGTCGCGTTGTCGAGGTAGACCTCGTCGACCTTGCCGATCTTGTCGCCGTCGTTGTCGTAGACGGTCGTTCCGTACAGCGCGTCCGCGGAAAAGGTGGTGCCAGCCATGTCGGCCTCCTGGTCGGTCGTGTCGGCTCGGAACGCGGGCTCGGAGCCCGGCGTCCCCTGCAGCGGTGGCGGCGCGGCGGTCCGGGCGATCAGGATCCGCGCGGTCGTGACCACTCGCTGGTTTACGGTGTCAAGCCCTCCAGCATCAAGCCAGCCCCGGTAGCACCCCGCAACTCGAAACACCCCCGGTTCCGGACCGGCGGGCGCGCTCGGCGGCGCAGCGGTCCGCACCGGCGGCGAGGACCGGCAGGCGCACCGGCGCAGCGTCACCCGAAACCCCGGACGGTGACGAGACCGGTGGTGGGTCCGCCGGCGGCGAGCGGGGCGGGGACGGTCCCGCCCCGGGGTGCGGCGCGGCCCGGGCGGGGCGAGCATCGAGGGCGTGCCCGGGGTGGGCGGCGGGAACCGCCGCGGCGGACCGGGAGGTCCGGACCCGTTGCGCGAGAACCCCTCTGGCGCACGTCGCGGGGCGGAGCAGGAGGTGGTGGGGTGTCGGCGGCGCACCGGCGGCCCGGGCTGAGCAAGCCCGTCGTGCTCGAGGCGGCCATCGACTACGTGGACCGCTTCGGCCTGACCGAGCTGTCGATGCGCAAGCTGGGCGCCTTCCTCGACGTGGAGGGGATGGCGCTGTACCGCTACGTGCGCAGCCGCGACGACCTCCTGGACGCCGTGGTGGACCGGTTGCTGGACCGGCTGCACGCCGACCCCGACGTCCTGCTGCGCCCCGAGGACGACTGGCGCGACTTCCTGCGCCGCGTGGCCGGCGGCGTGCGCCGCACGGCGCTGGAGCACCCGCAGATCTTCCCCCTGATCGCCACCCGCCACCGCGCGGCGCCCTGGATCCGCCCACCGCTGCGCAGCCCGCGCTGGATCGAGGGTTTCCTGTCCGCGCTGCTCTCGCGGGGGTTCAGCGAGGACGCCGCCGTGCACGCCTACCGGGCGTTCGGCAGTTTCCTCGTCGGGCACCTGCTGCTGGAGGTCGGCGCGGACGGCGCCGGTGCGGCGGACGCCCCCGCGGGTGCCTGCCGCGACGTCGCGCCGCTCGACGTCAGCGCCTACCCCGTGCTGGCCCGGCTGGCGGACCGCCTGGCCGCGGAGGACCTCGGCGAGGAGTTCGAGCGCTCCCTGGAGGACCTCCTGGAGCGGCTGGAGGGGGCGCGCACCCGCGCGCCGGGGCCCTGAGCGGCGGCCGGGCGCACCGCCCGCGCACCGCCCGCGCACCGGCCCGGCACCCCCGCCGAGCACTTGGAGGGGCGCGTTCGGACCTCTTGCGAGAGTGTGGCCCCTCCAGCAACCCGGCCCGCCGGTGCGTGCACCGCCGGAGGGACCGACGTCCAGAGGGGTCTTCCATGTCCGAGCGTCAAACCGTCATCCGCTCCATGCACGACATCGGCCTGGCGGCCTGGTTCGGCGGCTCGCTGTTCGGGGCCGTCGGCCTCAACGGCGCCTCCGCGGCCGTCTCCGACCCGGGCGACCGCACCCACGTCGCCACCGCCGGCTGGGCCCGCTGGGCCCCCGTCAACGCCGCTGCCCTGGCCGTGCACAGCATCGGCGGCGTGGGCCTGATCCTGGGCAACCGCGGCCGCGTCGCGGCGCAGGCCGGCACCCGCGGCAACACCTTCCTCAAGGCCGGGCTCACCCTGGTCGCCATGGGCGTGACCGCCTACTCGGGGCTGCAGGGCGCCAAGCTGGGCAAGGACTCGCACGCCCCGGCCGCCTCCGGCGTCGACCCCTCCGAGGGCACCCCCGCCGAGATCGCCGCCGCCCAGCGCAAGCTGAAGGTGCTGCAGTGGAGCATCCCCGCCCTCACCGGCGTGCTGCTCGTCATGGGCGCCCAGCAGGGTGAGCAGCAGAAGGCCAGCGAGGTCGGCAAGGGCCTGCTGAAGACCGGCGTGACCGCCAAGGCCGGCAGCCTGCTCGGCGCCGCCAAGGGCTGAGGCCCCCGGGGGCCTGCACCGGGCACCGCGAGCACCGCGGGCGCTGGAGCGGCGCAGCGGGACGGGGCGGACGACGGCGCGGTCGTCCGCCCCACCCCCGGCGCCGCCGCGACGGGCCGCGACGGGCCGTAACGGGCCGGGAGCGGCCCGGGGACGTCGACGGGCCGGGGTGCCCGCGCTCGCTACGGTGGCCCCTCGGGGCGCCAGAGCCGCCCGAGCAGGCAGCGACGGCCACCGGAGCGAGGACCCAAGGACATGAGCGCCACCGCGCAGCGCCCACCGGTGCAGGGGCCCGCGTGCCGCCCCGGCACCCGCGTCGGCGGGTGAGCGGCGCGCGCGACGACCCGCCGGCGCAGCGGTCGTGGACGCTGGAGGAGTTGCGGCACGCCGTGCGCCTGGTCTTCGCCGCCGGTCCCGGCGAGCGGGTGGACACCGCCGCGCTCGCCGCCGCCGCCGGGGTCTCCGAGCGGCAGGTGCAGCGCTGGCTGGGCGGTCACGCGCAGCCCGGCGCGGGCACGGCCCAGCGGTTGCGGGCGGCGCTGCTGCCCGCGGCCGACGTGCTGCAGCGCCAGGAGGACGACGCGCGCAACGCCGCCGACGCCGCGGTCGAGGTGCGGCGGGCGCTGGAGCAGGACGGGGTCCTCGACGGGCGCGCGGCGGTGTGGGCCGAGCGCGGCTGGCTGGGCGAGCACCTGCTGCTGGTCGTGGCCAACCCCGACCTGGGGTACGCGCGCGCCGGCGTCGTCGCCGCGCACGCCCCCCACGTGGCGCGGTTGCGCACCTCGAAGCCGCGGCCGGCCTCGGTGCCCGGCGGGCTGTGGCAGGTGCTGGACGCCTACGCCACCGACCACCGCTTCGACGCCGTCCTGCTGCGGCACGCCCTGCTGCAGCACGTGGGCCCCTGGCGCGTCGCGGTGCACCCCGCCCTGGTGCCCAAGGGCCACAGCGACGGGTGGCTGGCGGCGGCGGGGGTGCCCGACCTGTCCCGGCTCGCCCGGCGGGCCGGCGTGCGGGGGCGGCCCGCCCCCCCCCGGTGGGCGGAGGGGGCGTGAGCGCGCAGCGGGGCTCGCTCAGCGACCGCGGGGACCGGCCAGGGTGAGGGTGTCGATGGACTCGAAGTGCCAGTTGGTGACGTAGGTGCGGTCGAAGTGGGCGTGCAGGAAGTCCACGGCGCCCCGGTGGCCGTGCTCGACCCACACCCGCTGCAGCTCGGCGAACTCCTGCGCCGACATCGACGTCTCGGTGACCCGGTCGCGGTACTGGTCGTCGTTGCTGGAGAGCACCCCCTGCACCCCCCCGACGCGCACCCCGACCGGGCCCTCGGGCGGCGGGGCCGGGTGGCGCCCCAGGGCGCGCCGGCGCCCCGCCCTGGAACCGGTGGCGGCGCGGGCGCGGCGGGCGAGCTTCTGCAGGCGCGGGTTGCCCGGCTGCGGGGTCGTCTCCCCCCGCACCCAGCGCTGCAGCTGACGGGTGGACATGCCCAGGTCCTGCGCGGCCGAGGACAGGTCGGGGCGCTCGGGGTCGCGCCGGGAAGGCCCGTAGGCGTCCAGGAGCATCGAGCGCACGTCGCGCCGGCCCGCCCCGCCCGGCGCCGGGCGGCCCAGGACGAAGGCGGCGACGGCGTCGCGCAGCGCGGCGGAGCCGAGGTGCTGCTCGGGCATCCGCGGCAGCGGCTGCCCGGCCGCGGTCAGGGCGGGGCGCTGCGGTGCCGGGCGGCGGGCGGCGCCCGGCGCGGTGGCCCGCGGCCGCCGGGCGCGCCCGGCGCGGTGGGCGGGGCCGCGGGCGTCGGGGGTGCCCGGGGCGTCGGCGGTCGCCGGGGCGCCCGGGGCGTCCGCGGTGACCGGGGCGGGTCGCAGGGGATCGGGCATGCCCGGCAGGGGCACGGCCTCGTAGCGCGGGGCGCGGGGCGTGCGGGGGGTGCGGGGTGCGCCGGCACCCCGGCCGGGCTGCTCGCGCCCGTCCCGGCGGCGCGGTGGGCTCACGCGCGTCCCCGCTCACCGGCGGTCGGGCCGGCGGGCGCGGCGTCCCGCAGCGCCCACTCCCGCACGTCGAGCAGGTCCTCGCGCCCGCGCCAGCCGCCGCCGGTCAGGTGCGGCAGCTGGGCGGCCATCGGACCGCTGCGGTAGGGCTTGTACCCGCCCAGGGCCGGACCGAGCTTGGAGCCGAGCCTCGTCTTGCCCTCGTCGCGGCCGGGCCAGGCGGCGACGGGGTCGGGGCTGTCGGCGGCGTAGGCGAGCACGTCGGTGTCGGCGACCACCAGGGGCCAGGTGCCGCTCTGGGCGCCGACGGCGTTCACGGTGTGCAGCATGCCGACCTTGCTCGCGGCGCGGACGGCGTGGTGCCAGTACGGCTGGAAGGCGCGGGTCCCCCTGGCGGCCGGGGCGGCGAACCAGCCGTTGGTGCGCTTGTAGACCTCCTTGAGCAGCCGCAGCACCACCGGCGCCTCCGGGTCGGGGCTGTCCATCAGGGCGGTGCGCGCGTCGCGCAGGACTCGGTACCACGGCTCCAGCAGCCGGGAGGAGCGCTCGGCCGGCCAGGCCCAGGCCTGCAGGACCCCGCCGGTGAAACCCTGCTCCTTGACCGCGTACGCCAGGGTCGTGGTGGTCACCCAGCGCTCCTGCCCGGTGCCGTCCCCGGCGGGGTCGAGCACGTTCGGCACGCGCCGGTCCCCCGCCGCGGGCACGACGACCTGCCACCACCCGGCGCGCTTGTCGTCGAAGGCGACCCCGGCGCCGCCGGGGCCGGGGACCAGGTGCTCGGGCGCGCCCAGACCGAGCAGGACGGAGGAGCAGGCGGCCAGGTAGGCGCCGTTGCGGTCGTAGGCGTGCAGGAAGCCCGCGGCGGCCTCGTGCGCCTCGGGGCGGCGGGTCCAGTCGAAGACGCCGTCGAGCATGCCGACGTGGGCGGGCCCGACGCCGTCGTGGTCCACGACGTCCCAGCCGCGCTTGCGCTCCAGCGGCACCACCAGGTCCAGCAGGTCCATGCCGGTGGAGATCGCGCCGCGGAAGGGGATGCCGACGGCGTCGGCGAACAGCTGCAGGCGGCGGGCGATCTGCGCCGGGCTGCCGCCCTCGCCCTCCTGCAGGCCCGGCAGGCTCGGGTCCATCGCCGGCAGGCACACCACCACCACGCTGCCGCGCTCGGCGCCGGTGCGGCGCAGCCGCGTCAGGCCGCGCAGCTGCGGGGCGCCCTGCCCGGTGCCGAAGACCCAGCCCTCGGCGGCGGCGTCGCGCAGGGCGGGCAGGTCGGCGCTGACGCCCTGCAGCCAGGCGCGGCGCTTGTCCTCGCGGCCGGGCACGGCGGCCACGTCGACGCCGAGGCGCTGCCACAGCGCGGCGGTGGGCACGACCTGACCGGCCTCGGGGTTCTTGCGCCACTTCACCGGCGGGCAGCCCAGGCCGAGCTCGCGCCCCAGCTCCTCCAGGTCGCCCAGGTGCCGGACCGGGCGCGTCAGGGGCGCGCGGGAACCGTCGGGCAGCCAGACGGCGTCCACGTCCACCACGGCCGCGGCGGCCGTGAACGTCCCCGCCGCCGCTGCCGCGGGCCGCCCGGCCCCGCGCGGTCCGGCGCTCCCGGCACCGGGGCGGCCGCCCGGGCGGGCACCGGAGCGCGGCGCGGGGCGGCTCCCGGCGCGCGCCGGCCCCTCGTGCTCGACGGGGGCGGCCGGCGCGGCGGCGGTCCCGGCTGCGCCCGCGGGTGCGGGCGGGCGCCCGGCGAGGCGGGCCTCGTAGGCCTCGGGGTTCTCCGCGATCCAGCGCAGGGCGCGGTGGGACATCCGCTCCCGCTCGGCGGCGGTGGTGCCCACCCAGTGCTCGGGGTGGAAGGAGAGCCCCTCGAAGAGGTGCTCGCACAGCGCGCCGCACGCCAGGCACAGGTCGCGGTCACCGGTGCGCGGGCGCACGGCGCGCCCGTGCCGGTCGGTCCAGACGTGCTCGTCCCAGCCGCTCACGGCCGCCCCCGCACCGCCGGCGCGGACCCGCTGCGGGGGGTGGGGGCACCAGCGGGCGCGGCGCGCCCCGCGCTGCGGGTGCCGCGCCGATCCCCCAGCGCCGCAACGCGGGTGCCGGTGCCGGAGGGACCTGGCGGGCGGGAGCGGACCACGGCCGGAGAGTACCGGCAGCGCGCGCGCCGGCGGTGGGACCGGCCGGCGCGCGCCGGGCCCGCGGGCGGCCGCGGCACCGTCAGCTCGCGCGGGCCGGTGCCTTGCGGCGCGGCGCGGGCGTGCGCCGGGTCGGCGCGGTGTCGGCGGTGCCCAGCAGCTCGGCCAGGAACCGGCCGGTGTGGCTGGCCGGGTCGGCGGCCACCTGCTCGGGGGTGCCGGTGGCCACGACCGCGCCACCGCCGCCGCCGCCCTCGGGGCCCATGTCGACCAGCCAGTCGGCGCTCTTGATGACGTCGAGGTTGTGCTCGATGACCAGGACGCTGTTGCCCTTGTCGACCAGGCCCTGCACCACGCCCAGCAGCTTGCGGATGTCCTCGAAGTGCAGGCCGGTGGTCGGCTCGTCCAGCACGTAGATCGTGCGGCCGTTGGAGCGGCGCTGCAGCTCGGCGGCCAGCTTCACGCGCTGCGCCTCGCCGCCGGACAGCGTGGTGGCCGGCTGCCCCAGGCGCACGTAGCCCAGCCCGACCTCGGTCAGGGTGGCCATGTACCGGGAGATCGCCGGCACCGCGCCGAAGAAGTCCTTGGCCTCCTCGATGGGCATGTCGAGCACCTCGGCGATCGTCTTGCCCTTGAAGTGCACCTCGAGGGTCTCGCGGTTGTACCGCGCGCCGTGGCACACCTCGCACGGCACGTAGACGTCCGGCAGGAAGTTCATCTCGATCTTCAGGGTGCCGTCGCCGGAGCACGCCTCGCAGCGCCCGCCCTTGACGTTGAAGGAGAAGCGGCCCGGCTGGTACCCGCGCAGCTTCGACTCCGGCGCCGAGGCGAACAGCTTGCGGATGTGGTCGAACACCCCGGTGTAGGTGGCCGGGTTGCTGCGCGGGGTGCGGCCGATGGGGCTCTGGTCGACGTGCACCACCTTGTCCAGGTGCTCCAGGCCCTGCACGGACTTGTGCCGGCCGGGCACCCGCCGGGCGCCGTTGAGCTTGTTGGCCAGCACCGTGTAGAGGATGTCGTTGACCAGGGTGGACTTGCCCGAGCCGGACACGCCCGTCACCGCCACCAGGCAGCCCAGCGGGAACTCCACCGTGACGTCCTTGAGGTTGTGCTCGCGCGCGCCGCTGACCACCAGGGTCCGCGCGGGGTCCACCGGCCGGCGCTGCGCGGGCACCTCGATGCTGCGCGCGCCCGAGAGGTACTGACCGGTGAGCGACTTCGGGTTGGCCAGCAGGCCCTCCACGTCGCCGGAGTGCACGACCTGCCCGCCGCGCTCGCCGGCGCCGGGGCCGAAGTCCACCACCCAGTCCGCCACCCGCACGGTGTCCTCGTCGTGCTCGACGACGATGAGGGTGTTGCCCAGGTCGCGCAGGCGGGTCAGCGTGTCGATCAGGCGCCGGTTGTCGCGCTGGTGCAGGCCGATGCTGGGCTCGTCGAGCACGTACAGCACGCCCACCAGGCCCGAGCCGATCTGGGTGGCCAGGCGGATGCGCTGCGCCTCGCCGCCGGAGAGGGTGCCGGCCGGGCGGTCCAGGGACAGGTAGTCCAGGCCCACGTCCAGCAGGAAGCCCAGCCGCGCCTGGATCTCCTTGACGACCTGCGCGGCGATCTTCTTCTCCCGCGGCGTCAGCGTCACGGTGTCCAGGAAGGTGGCGCACTCGTCGATGGGCAGCGCGCACACGTCCGCGATGGACAAGCCGCCGACCTTGACCGCCAGGATCGACGGCTTCAGCCGCGCGCCCCCGCACACCGGGCACGGCGTCTCGCGCATGTACCCCTCGTAGCGCTCCTTGCTCCAGTCCGACTCCGTTTCGGCGTGGCGGCGCTTGACGAACGGGATCACGCCCTCGAAGCCGGTGGAGTACTGCCGCTCGCGGCCCCACCGGTTGCGGTAGCGCACCTGCACCTCGTGGTCCTTGCCCTGCAGCAGCGCGTCCTTGGCACGCTTGGGCAGCGCCCGCCAGGGGGTGTCCATGGAGAAGGACAGGTCCTCGGCGAGCGCGCCCATCAGGCGCTGGAAGTAGTCCGCCGACCCCGAGGCCCACGGCGCGATGGCGCCCTCGGCCAGGGTGAGGTCCTCGTCGGGGACGACCAGCTCGGGGTCGACCTCCAGCTGGGTGCCCAGGCCGGTGCACTCCGGGCAGGCGCCGAAGGGGGCGTTGAAGGAGAACGAGCGCGGCTCGATCTCGTCCACGTCCAGCGGGTGCTCGTTGGGGCAGGCCATCTTCTCGGAGAAGCGGCGCTCGCCCTCGGGGCCCTCCACGTCCACCAGGTCCGCCACCAGCAGGCCCCCGGAGAGCACCAGCGCGGTCTCCACCGAGTCCGTCAGGCGCCGCTTGACGCCCTCCTTGACCACGAGGCGGTCCACCACCACCTCGATGGTGTGCTTGAGCTTCTTCTGCAGCGTGGGCGGGGAGTCCAGGGCGACGACCTCGCCGTCCACGCGGGCGCGCGCGAAGCCCTTGGACTGCAGCTCGCGGAAGAGGTCGGCGTACTCGCCCTTGCGGTCGCGCACCACCGGGGCCAGCACCTGGAAGCGCGTGCCGGCCTCCAGCTCCATGAGCTGGTCGACGATCTGCTGCGGGGTCTGCCGGCCCACGGGCTCCCCGCAGACCGGGCAGTGCGGGCGCCCCGCGCGCGCGAAGAGCAGGCGCAGGTAGTCGTACACCTCGGTGATCGTGCCCACGGTCGAGCGCGGGTTGCGCGAGGTGGACTTCTGGTCGATCGAGACCGCCGGGGACAGGCCCTCGATGAAGTCCACGTCGGGCTTGTCCATCTGCCCCAGGAACTGGCGGGCGTACGCCGACAGCGACTCCACGTAGCGGCGCTGCCCCTCGGCGAAGATCGTGTCGAAGGCCAGGGAGGACTTGCCCGAGCCGGACAGGCCCGTGAAGACGACCAGGCTGTCGCGGGGCAGGTCGACCGAGACGTTCTTGAGGTTGTGCTCGCGCGCACCGCGCACGACCAGGCGGTCGGAGGCGACGGCGGCGGTGGCCACCGGCCGGGTCGCGGTGGCGGCGGCCGCGCGGGCCCGGGAGGGGCGCCGGGGGGTGCTGGTGCCGGACGAGCCGGTGGAGGGGGTGCGAGAGGCCACGACCCAACCCTAGGCGCCGCCTGCGACACGAGCCGCCGCCCCGGGCGCCGCCGCCGCCGGGCGCGGCCCCCTTCGGGGGTCGCCCGATCGACGGACGCGGGTAGTTGAAGGCGACGACTACCCTGGGCGCATGGCCCCCGGTGAAGCCGTCCTCGACCCCTCGACCCCGCCCGGCGGCGCGCACGGCCCCACCCGCTGGCTCGACGCCGAGGAGCAGCGCACCTGGCGCAGCTTCCTGGCCGCCACCCAGCTGCTGATGGACCGCGTGGACCGCCAGCTGCACCACGACTCCGCGGTGGTGCACACCTACTACGAGATGCTCGTGCGCCTGTCCGAGGCCCCCGGCCGCTCGCTGCGCATGAGCGAGCTGGCCGACTCCTCCCTGTCCTCGCGCAGCCGCGTCTCGCACGCGGTCGCCCGCATGGAGGAGCGCGGCTGGATCCGCCGCGAGGCGTGCGCCACCGACGGCCGCGGCTTCAACGCCGTCCTGACCGACGAGGGCATGCGCGCCCTCGAGCGGGCCGCGCCCGGTCACGTGGAGACCGTGCGCGAGCTGCTCTTCGACCAGCTCGACGCCGAGCAGCAGCTGCAGCTGCGCCGCATCAGCGAGGCGCTGCTGCAGCACCTGACGGCCACCGGCAGCGTCTCCCCCGTGCCGCTCGTGGGCCCGCTGGGCGGCTGAGCGCCGCGCGCCCTCAGGCGCCCTGCGCCGCGCGCATCCCCCGCAGCTCCTTCTTCAGGTCGCCGACCTCGTCGCGCAGGCGCGCCGCCAGCTCGAACTGCAGCTCCGCGGCCGCCGCGTGCATCTGGTCCGTCAGCTGCTGGATGAGGTCGGCCAGGTCCGCCTGCGGCACCGACCCGCGCGCGCCGGGCGCGCTCTCACGCGCCGCGCCGGCGCTGGCCCGGGCGCCCTTGGCCGCCTTGCCCCGCGACTGCGAGCGCCCGCTGCCGCCCTGGGCGGACAGCAGGGCCGCGGTGTCGGCGTCCTCGCGGGCGATGAGGTCGGTGATGTCGGCGATCTTCTTGCGCAGCGGCACCGGGTCCACCCCGCGCTCGCGGTTGTAGGCGACCTGCTTCTCGCGGCGGCGGTTGGTCTCCTCGATCGCCTTCGCCATGGAGGGCGTGATCGTGTCCGCGTACATGTGGACCTGCCCGGACACGTTGCGCGCCGCGCGCCCGATGGTCTGGATCAGGGAGGTCGCCGAGCGCAGGAAGCCCTCCTTGTCGGCGTCCAGGATCGCCACCAGCGACACCTCGGGCAGGTCCAGGCCCTCGCGCAGCAGGTTGATGCCGACCAGCACGTCGTACTCGCCCTGGCGCAGCTCGCGCAGCAGCTCCACGCGGCGCAGCGTGTCGATGTCCGAGTGCAGGTACCGCACCCGCACCCCCTGCTCCAGCAGGTAGTCGGTGAGGTCCTCGGCCATCTTCTTCGTCAGCGTGGTGACCAGCACCCGCTCGTCGCGCTCGGCGCGGGCGCGCACCTCGTGCAGCAGGTCGTCGATCTGCCCCCTGGTGGGCTTGACCACCACCTCGGGGTCCACCAGGCCCGTGGGCCGGATGATCTGCTCGACCACCCCGTCGGCGCGGGAGAGCTCGTACGGGCCGGGGGTCGCCGACAGGTACACCGTCTGCCCGACGCGGTCCAGGAACTCCTCCCAGCGCAGCGGGCGGTTGTCCATGGCGCTGGGCAGGCGGAAGCCGAAGTCGACCAGGGTGCGCTTGCGCGAGGCGTCGCCCTCGTACATCGCCCCGATCTGCGGCACCGTCACGTGCGACTCGTCGATGACGAGCAGGAAGTCCTCGGGGAAGTAGTCCAGCAGCGTGTTCGACGCCGACCCCGGGGCGCGGCCGTCGAAGTGGCGGGAGTAGTTCTCCACCCCCGAGCACGTGCCGACCTGCCGCAGCATCTCCACGTCGTACGTGGTGCGCATCCGCAGCCGCTGCGCCTCCAGCAGCTTGCCCTGCTGCTCCAGCTCCGCCAGGCGCTCGGCGAGCTCGGCCTCGATGGTGCCGACCGCCCGCTCCAGGCGCTCGGGGCCGGCGACGTAGTGCGAGGCCGGGAAGACGTAGACCAGCTCCTCCTCCTGCAGCACCTCCCCCGTCAGCGGGTTCAGCGTGTAGAGCTTGTCGATCTCGTCGCCGAAGAACTCCACGCGGATCGCGTGCTCCTCGTACTGCGGGATGATCTCCACCGTGTCCCCGCGGGCCCGGAAGGTGCCGCGCGTGAAGGCCAGGTCGTTGCGGGTGTACTGCATCGCGACGAAGCCGCGCAGCAGGTCGTCGCGGTCCATCGTGTCGCCCACCTTCAGCGTCACCATCCGGTCCACGTACTCCTGCGGGGTGCCCAGGCCGTAGATGCACGAGACCGTGGCCACCACCACGACGTCGCGGCGCGTCAGCAGCGAGTTGGTGGCCGAGTGCCGCAGCCGCTCCACCTCGTCGTTGATCGAGGAGTCCTTCTCGATGTACGTGTCCGACTGCGGCACGTACGCCTCGGGCTGGTAGTAGTCGTAGTACGAGACGAAGTACTCCACCGCGTTGTTGGGCAGCAGCTCGCGGAACTCGTTGGCCAGCTGCGCCGCCAGCGTCTTGTTGGGCGCCATGACCAGCGTGGGGCGCTGCACCTGCTCGATCAGCCACGCCGTCGTGGCGGACTTGCCCGTGCCCGTCGCACCCAGCAGCACGACGTCCTTCTCCCCGCCGCGCACCCGGCGGGCCAGCTCGGCGATCGCCGCCGGCTGGTCGCCGGAGGGGGAGAACTCGGAGACCACCTCGAAGGGCGCCACCCGGCGCTGGATGTCAGTCGTGGGCCGCATGGGGCCACTGTAGGTCGGGCCTGCGACACCGGCGCCCGCTCACGCCGGGGGCGAACGGCGCCGGCGCGGGCGGGCCCGCCCGCGGGTCCTCACGCCCCCGGCGGGTGCCAGCCGGTGCGCCGCGCCCACTCCTCGGCCGCGGCGACGGCCGAGCCGGTCGCGTCCAGCCCGTCCAGCGCGTGCGCCCCGCCGGGACCGCCCCCGGCCCGGGCGCTGTCCCGCAGCAGCAGCGCGCGCCGCCACGCCGGGGAGCCGTGCACCCGCACGTGCAGGCGCACCGGCCGGCCGGGGTCCGCCGAGGCGTGCAGCGCGCCGCCGCCCCCACCCCCACCGGCGTCGTCGCCCCCGGGGTCGTCCCCGGCGCCCCCGCCGGCGCGCGCGGGCGGGAAGCCGGCCGCGGCCAGCGCACCGGCCACCCGCGGCACGGCCGCGGCCGAGGGCACGGCCAGCTGCAGGTCCAGCACGTCCCGGGCGGCGGCGCCCGGCACGGCCGTGGCACCGACGTGCTCCACCCCGCGCTGCAGGTCGCCGGCCGCCCGGGCGACGCGGGCGGCCAGCCGCGCGGCCTGCGCGGGCCAGGCCGGGTCCGCCGGCCCCGGCGGGCCCGGCGGCGCGGGCGCGGGCCGGCCGAGGCGCACGTTCTCCTCGAAGGGCAGCAGCCGCTCGCGCCACAGCCGCTCCACGCGCCGCGGCAGCGGGTCGGCGGCGCCGGGGTCGCGGCGGGGGTTGTCCAGCACGACGTCGGCCGCGGCCAGCCGCTCCTCGTCGCCCGCCTGGGCGGCGACGCGGGCGCGGGCGTCCTGCTCGCTCATCCCGCGGTCGGCCACCAGGCGCCGCAGGCGCTCGCCGGCACCGGCGTGGACCACGATCACCAGCGGGAAGCGCGCCGCCAGGCCCGTCTCCACCAGCAGCGGCACGTCCTCCACGACGACCGCGCCGGGCGGCGCGGCGGCCACCAGCTCCTCCCGGCGGGCGGCGACCAGGGGGTGCACCAGGGCGTTGAGGTCGGCGCGGGCCGCGTCGTCGGCGAAGACCAGCCTGCCCAGCGCCGGCCGGTCCAGCGCCCCGTCCTGGCGCAGCACCCCCGGCCCGAAGCGCTCCACCACCGCGCCCAGCCCGGCGGTGCCGGGGGCGACGACCTCGCGGGCGATCACGTCGGCGTCGACGAGGACCGCCCCGAGGCGCACCAGGTGCGCGGCGACGGTGGACTTGCCCGCGCCGATCCCGCCGGTCAGCCCCACGCGCAGCACGCCCGCACCGTAGCGCAGGGCGCCGGCGCGGCCGCGGGAGCGCGCAGGACCGGCGGGGACCCCGGGACCCGCGGGGCGCGGCTCAGCCGCGCGCGCCCCGCAGGCGCGGGCGCGGGGACGGCACGGGCTCGGGGGCCCTCGAGCGCGCCGCCACGTACCCGGCGGCGGTCACGGCGGTGCCGGCCGCCAGCAGCGCGGCGCGCACGGGGCCCGCCGCGTCGCCGCGCCCGGCCGCGGCCAGGTGGCGCAGCACGCCGCTGCCGACGGTGCGCACCACGTAGCCGCGCTCGGCCGAGAGCCCGTCGGCGGCGCCCACGCGCGCGGCGAGGAACCCCTTGGAGCGCCCCTCGTGCCAGCAGCGCCGCACGAGGTACCCCACGCGCTGGCGGGTGGCGGGCACGAGGTGGTCGACGACGGCGCCGGCGCGGCGCACGACGACGGTGGCGGGTTCCGCCTGGCGCAGCCGGATGCAGAAGTCGGTCTCCTCGCAGCCCACCGGGAGCGCCCCGACGCGGCCGGCGGAGGTGTCGAAGCCCTCCACGGCGCCGAACGCGGCCGCGCGCACCGCCATGTTGGCGCCGATGGGGTTGCGCATGGGCTGCCCGTCGCCGGGCATGCCGCGGTAGTCGCAGCCGACGATCCAGCCGAACTCCTCGGGGAACCAGCGCGGGGACCGGCCGCCCTCCCAGTCGGGCACCACGCCGCCGCCGACGACGGTGACCGCGTCGGCGGTGAACTCGGTGCGCAGCGCCTCCAGCCAGCCGGGGCGCGGGACCGCGTCGTCGTCGAGGAACACCACGACGTCTCCGGCCGCCGCGGCGACGCCGGTGTTGCGGGCGCCGGACAGCCCGCGCGGTCCGGTGCTGGCCAGCACCCGGGCGCCGGGGAGGGCCGCCGCGAGCCGGGCGAGCAGCTCGTCGTGGTGGTCGACGACGACGACGAGCTCGTCGCGCTCGGTCAGCTGCTCCTGCACGGCGGCCAGCGCGCTGGTGAGCACCGCCAGGCGCGCGTCGGTGTAGGTGCACACCACGACGCTGAGCGCGGGCGCGCCGGCGGCGCCGCCCGGTGTCGCGCCGCTCACGTCGGTCCGGGGGTGCTGCGGGGTCGACCGGCGGGCGTGGTGGCGGTGGGCACGGCACTCCTCGTGCGGGGCGGGCGGATGGCGGGCTCCGTGGTGCTCGGGGTCGGGCGGACGGGCGCGGTGCCCCGCCGTCCGGGGCGGTGCCCGTCGGAACGTACCAGCACCACCACGCTCGGTACCGGGACGAGAGCGTAACGATCGAGTTAACCGTGCGTGGTGACCTCGTGTGCTGACCCTGCGTGCGGCGCTGGTGACACGCGTGCTCCGGCGGTGTGACCGCCTGGCGATTCCCCCTGCCCGGGTCGGTGCGGACACCTAGGCTGTGCGCCGGCAGGTTCGTCCGAAGGGGAGCACGTGGGCATCAGGAGCAAGGTCGCCGACCGGGGTGGGAACGCCAGCTGCGTCTGCGGCCACGCGGCGCTGGCGCACGAGCACTACCGGGCCGGCAGCGACTGCTCCCGCTGCGAGTGCCCCCGCTTCCGCTCCTCCTCCCCCTGGCGCACGGCCCTGCGCCGGCTCACCCGGGACTGACCCGGGGACCGGTTCCGGGGCCGACCCCGGGACGCGAGAGAGCCCGGCCGGGGGATCCCCGGCCGGGCTCTCTCGTGCGCGGCTCAGCGCCGCGCGGAAGGGGTCAGCGCACGCCGCCGCGACGCTTGTTGTAGACGTCGAACGCCACCGCCAGCAGCAGGACGAGGCCCTTGATGACCTGCTGGAGGGACTGGTCGACGTTGAGCAGCTGCATGCCGTTGGAGATGACGCCGACGAGCAGACCACCGATCATCGCGCCGGTGATCTTGCCGACGCCGCCGGTCACCGCCGCGCCGCCGATGAAGGCGGCCGCGATGGCGTCCAGCTCGAAGCTGTTGCCGGCGCCGGGCTGGGCGCCGTTGGAGCGCGAGGAGAAGATGATGCCGGCGACCGCGGCGAGGAAGCCCATGTTGACGAAGATCCAGAAGTTGACCCGGCGGACGTTCACGCCGGACAGCTGGGCCGCGGCCAGGTTGCCGCCGATGGCGTAGACCTGGCGGCCGAACACCGTGGAGCGGGTGACGACCGAGTACACCAGGATCAGCACGGCCAGGATGATCAGCACGACGGGCAGGCCGCGGCTGTGCGCCAGCTGCCAGGCGAAGGCCATGACGACCGCGGCCACGGCCACGATGCGCAGGACGAACAGCGGCATCGCGTCGACGACCTGCTGGTAGCGGACGCGGGCCACGCGGGTGCGGATCTGGCTGACGGCGTAGCCGACGACGGCCAGCGCGGCGATGAACAGCGTGAAGGCGTCGTAGCCGTAGCCGCCCATGAGGCCGTTGAGGAAGCCGGTGGCGATGCGGCCGTACTCCGGGGGGAACGGCGAGAGGGAGACGTTGTCCAGGACGTAGTACGTCAGGCCGCGGAAGAGCAGCATGCCCGCCAGGGTGACGATGAAGGCCGGGATGCCCACGAAGGCCACCCAGAAGCCCTGCCAGGCGCCGATGAGCAGGCCCACGCCGAGGGCGGCGAGGACGCCGACGTACCACGGCTGGCCGGAGCCGATGACGAGCTTCGCCGAGATCGCACCCGTCAGCGCGACGACCGACCCGACGGACAGGTCGATGTGGCCGGCGACGATGACGATGAGCATGCCGATGGCCAGCACCAGCACGTAGGAGTACTGCAGGACGATGTTGGTGATGTTGCCCGGGCTGAGGGACAGCCCGTCGGTGAGCACTGCGAACAGCACCACGACGACGGCGAAGGCGATGTAGATGCCGCTCTCGCGCAGGTTCTGCGAGATCGCCACGAGGGGGTTGGCGGTCCCGGTGCGCGGTCCGGGGTTGGGCGCAGGGGTGCTGGCCCCTCGGGGCCCGCCCTTGAGCAGGTCGCTCATGCGGAGTGCTCCTGGTCGTCGTGGGAAGTGGTGGTGGAGGCGACCGCGCCGGCGCGCGCGGGCGTCTTCTCCTTGGTCATGAGGCTCATGAGGTTCTCCTGCGTGGCCTCGCTCACGGGCATCTGCCCGGTGATGCGCCCGGCCGACAGGGTGTACACGCGGTCGCAGATGCCCAGCAGCTCCGGCAGCTCCGAGGAGATGACGATGACCGCCTTGCCCGCCGCGACGAGGCGGTTGATGATCGTGTAGATCTCGTACTTGGCGCCGACGTCGATGCCGCGGGTCGGCTCGTCGAGGATCAGGACCTCCGGGTCGGAGTAGATCCACTTCGAGAGCACGACCTTCTGCTGGTTGCCGCCCGACAGCTTGCCGGTCAGCGCCATCACGGTCGGCGCCTTGATGTTCATGCTGCGCTTGCTGTCCTCGGCGACGCGGATCTCCTCGTGCGCGTTGACGAGGCCGCCTTTGACGAGCTTGCCGAGCGCCGCGGCGGAGATGTTCCGCTTGATGTCGTCGATGAGGTTCAGGCCGTACTTCTTGCGGTCCTCGGTGGCGTAGGCCAGGCCGTGCTTGATGGCCTCGCGCACGGTGCGGGCCTGGATCGGCTTGCCGTGCAGGTAGAGCTGCCCGCCGAGGTAGCGGCCGTAGGAGCGGCCGAACACGCTCATGGCGAGCTCGGTGCGGCCGGCGCCCATGAGGCCGGCGATGCCGACGACCTCGCCGGCGCGCACCGACAGGGTGGCGCCGTCCACCACGAGGCGGTCCTGGGAGGGGTGCCCCACCGTCCAGTCCTCGATGCGCAGCACCTCCTCGCCCGGGTGCGACTCGCGCTCGGGGAAGCGGCTGTCCAGGTCGCGGCCCACCATGCCGCGGATGATGCGGTCCTCGGTGACGGCGTCGGCGCGCATGTCCAGGGTCTCGATGGTGCGGCCGTCGCGGATGATCGTGACCGAGTCGGAGATGGCCTCGATCTCGTTGAGCTTGTGCGAGATCATGATGCTGGTCATGCCCTCGGAGCGCAGCTGGCGCAGCAGGTCCAGCAGGTGCGCGGAGTCCGTGTCGTTCAGCGCGGCGGTCGGCTCGTCGAGGATGAGGAGCTTGACGTCCTTGCTGAGCGCCTTGGCGATCTCGACGAGCTGCTGCTTGCCGACGCCGAGCTGCCCGATGGGCGTGGTGGGGTTCTCGTCCAGGCCAACGCGGGCCAGCAGGCGCGAGGCCTCGCCGTTGGTGCGGTTCCAGTCGATGAGCCCGCCCTTGCCGCGGATCTCGTTGCCCAGGAACAGGTTCTCGGCGACCGACAGGAACGGCACCAGGGCCAGCTCCTGGTGGATGATGGCGATGCCGGCCTTCTCGCTGTCGCCGATGCCGCTGAACTGCGACAGCTGCCCGTCGAAGTGGATCTCGCCCTCGTAGCTGCCGTGCGGGTACACGCCCGACAGCACCTTCATCAGCGTGGACTTGCCCGCGCCGTTCTCGCCGCAGATGGCGTGGACCTCACCGCGCTTCACGGAGAGGTTGACGCCCGAGAGCGCCTTCACTCCGGGGAAGGTCTTGGTGATGTCCCGCATTTCCAGGATGTTGTCGGTCATCGGCGCGCCGTCGTCCTCGCTGGGGAACCGCCCGGGCTCTCGCCCGGGGAGGGGGTGGGGGGTGGTGTTCGCGGAAGCGTCCCCACCGCGTCGTGCGCGGTGGGGACGGTTCCGTCGGAGGGGCGCTGGGTCAGCCGGCCTGGCCGGCGTCGACCTCGGCCTGCGTGTAGTAGTCCGTGTCGATCAGGGCGGACTTGATGTTGTCCTTGGTGACGATCTCGGACTCGAGCAGGTACGAGGGGACGACCTTGACGCCGTTGTTGTACGTCTCGGTGTCGTTCGCCTCGGGCTCGTTGCCCTCGAGGATCGCGGAGGAGGCGGTGACGGCCTGCTCGGCGAGCTTGCGGGTGTCCTTGAAGACGGTGGCGTACTGCACGCCGTCGTTGATGAGCTTGACGGAGGCGATCTCCGCGTCCTGGCCGGAGATGATGGGCATCGGCTGGCCGCCGTTGCCGTACCCGGCGTTCTGCAGGGCGGTGATGATGCCGCGGGAGATGCCGTCGTAGGGCGACAGGACGCCGTCGACCTTGCTGCCGTCGTTGTAGGCGGAGGTCAGCAGGTCCTCCATGCGCCGCTGCGCGGTCTCCTGCTGCCAGCGCAGGATGGCGGCCTGGTCGATCTTCGTCTGGCCGGACTTCACGACGATCTTGCCGGAGTCGATGAACGGCTTCATGGTGTCCATCGCGCCGTTCCAGAAGAACTGGGCGTTGTTGTCGTCCAGCGAGCCGGCGAACAGCTCGACGTTGAAGGGCCCGGCGGCGGTGCCCGGGGTCCCGTCCGGGTTCAGCAGGCCGAGGCCCTGCAGCACCGAGGTGCCCTGCTGCACACCGACGTTGTAGTTGTCGAAGGAGACGTAGAAGTCGACGTCGGCGCTGCCGCGGATGAGGCGGTCGTAGGAGATGACCTCGATGCCCGCGGCCTTGGCCGCCGACAGCTGGCTGGTCAGCGCGGTGCCGTCGATGGCGGCGACGATGAGCAGGTCGTCGCCCTTGGTGATCATCTGGTCGATCTGCTGCGACTGCGTGGGGATGTCGTCGTTGGCGTACTGCAGGTCGACCTTGTAGCCGGCCGCCTCGAGGCCCGCCTTGACGTTGTTGCCGTCGGCGATCCACCGCTCGGACGTCTGCGTCGGCATCGCCACGCCGACGGTGATGTCACCGTCGGCGCCGCCCTCGGAACCGGAGCCTTCCGTGCCGGAACCGGCGCCGCCGCCGCCGCAGGCGGAGACGGTCAGGGCCAGGCCGGCGGCGAAGGCGGCCAGGTAGCGACGAGTGATCACGGCGGAACTCCTCTGTACCTCGTGAGCGTCGGAACTCGAACGGTTCTCGACGGGTGTGGGGGGGTTGGCGCCGTCTGCGGGCGCGGGGACCTCCTGCTCGACCGGGCTTCCTCGTCCCGTCCATCAGCAGCAGTCGGTTGGACGTCGAACATTGTTAACGTTAGCAGTGAGGAGCGTCAAGCGGTTCGCCCGCTCGGCGCAACGGGGTCGGGAACCCCGCCGGGGACGGGCGCGCAGCGTCCCGCCCTGGGCTAACCTGACGCCTCCGGGACTCCCGCGATCCTCCCCGCGACGCGCGACCGGCCCCCGCACGCGGACGTCCGGGGCGGGTCCCGGTTCCCCCACTCCCCCGCGCCCCCGGCGCGGTGACAGGCAGGAAACGCAGATGAGCCGTCCCGGTGACCCGGCGCCGCCGCCGGGTGGGGCAACGCGCACCCCGGTGCTGGCGGACGTCGCCGAGCTCGCCGGGGTGTCCCAGCAGACCGTCTCGCGCGTCGTGCGCGGTTCGGGCTCGGTGGCCCGCCGCACCCGGGAACGGGTCGAGCAGGCCATCGCCGAGCTCGGCTACCAGCCCAACGCCGCCGCGCGCGCGCTGGTCACCCGCCGCTCGCACCGCATCGGCGTCGTCGCCGCCAGCACCTCGCTGTACGGCCCGGCGCTGACCCTGGTGGGGGTGCAGGAGGCCGCCCGCGCGGCGGGCTACTCCGTCACCGTCGTCATGGTCAGCGACCTGCTGCCGGCGACCGTGGCCGAGGCGTTCCAGGAGCTGCGCGGCCAGTCGGTCGACGGCGCGATCGCCGTGGTGCCCGAGGACGCCTCGCAGGCGGCCGTGGCCGCCGCGGACGCCGCCTTCCCCTGCGTGCTCGCCCCCGGCCTGGACGGCGCCGGCGTGCCGGACGCGTACTGGAGCGAGGTGGCCGCGGCCCGGGAGGTCACCGAGCACCTGCTCGCGCTGGGGCACCGCACGGTGCACCACGTGGGCGGCCCGGTGGACTGGGCTGAGTCCCGGGCCCGCTCGACGGGGTGGCGCACGGCGCTGGTGGAGGCCATGCGCGTGGTCCCGCGGCCGGTGCGCGGGGACTGGACGGCCGCCTCCGGCTACCGCGCCGGGCGCGAGGTGCTGGCCGCCGGCGCCACCGCGGTCTTCTGCGGCAACGACCACATGGCGATCGGCGTGGTGCGGGCGGTCACCGAGAGCGGGCTGTCCGTGCCCGGCGACGTCAGCGTCGTCGGCTTCGACGACGTGCCCGAGGCGGCCTACCTCAACCCGCCGCTGACGACGGTGCACCAGGACTTCACCGAGATCGGGCGCCGCTGCGTGCGCGTGCTGCTGGGCCGGCTCGCGCAGCGGGTGGTGGAGCCGGGGGCGGTGACCCCCGGGCTGGTGCTGCGGGCGAGCACCGGGCCGGCGCCGTCCTCGCCGCGGGCCGGCGCGCGCGCGCCCGTCCCCCCGGCGGCGCGGGCGACCTCCCGCTCCCCCGCCGCCCCCGCGCCCTGATCCGGGCGGCGGTGCACGCACGAGGGCCCCGGTCGGCGCTGCCGACCG
>NZ_JBJLSG010000039.1:0-37081 GCF_050871925.1 Kineococcus gurbantunggutensis | reverse complement strand
GGGGGGGGGGGGGGGCGGGGGGGGGGGGGGGGCGGCGCGGCGGCGGAGGCCCCCCCGCCCCCCCCCCCCCCGCCCCCCCCCCCCCCCCCCCCCCCCCCCCCCCCCCCCCACGGCCTGGAGCCGGCGGACCTGACGCGGCTGTGGGAGGTCGACGACGCCGTCCTGCACTCCCTGCGCGAGGGCCTGGTCGTGCTGGACACCGCCGGGCGGGTGCAGGTCGTCAACGACGAGGCCCGCCGGCTGCTGCCGCCCGGGCCGGAGGGCGCCGCCGACGGCGTGCCCGGCGTGGAGCTGCCGCCGGCGGTGCGCCGCCTGGCCGAGGGCGGGGAGGACGTCGTGGACGACGTGCAGGTCACCGACGACCGCGTCCTGGTCGTCAGCCGCCTCGACGCCCGCTGGGAGGGCCGCCGCGTCGGCACCGTGGTCACGCTGCGCGACCACACCGAGCTGGAGGCGCTGACCCGGGACCTGGACGCGGTGCGCGGGCTGGCGGAGGCGCTGCGCTCGCAGGCGCACGAGGCGGCCAACCGCCTGCACGTCGTGGTCACCCTCGTCGAGCAGGGCCGCGGCCGGCAGGCCGTGGAGTTCGCCACCGCGGAGCTGGCCGCCGCGCAGCAGCTCACCGACCTCGTCGTCGCCGACGTCGCGGACCCGGCGGTGGCCGCGCTGCTGGTGGGCAAGTCCGCGCAGGCCGCCGAGCGCGGCGTGGAGCTGGAGGTGGAGCCGGACACCGCGCTGCCCGAGGGGCTGCTGCCGGCGCGCGACCTGGTCACCGTGGTGGGCAACCTGCTGGACAACGCGGTGGAGGCGGCGCTGGCCGGCGCGGAGCCGCGGTGGGTGCGGGTGCGCACCGCCTGCGGGGACGGCGTGGTGGAGGTGCGGGTGACGGACTCCGGGGCGGGCTTCCCGGCCGGGTCGCTGGAGCGGGCGCTGCAGCGCGGCTGGTCGCGCAAGGAGCAGCGCCTGAACCCCGCCGGCGCGCACGGGCTGGGCCTGGCGCTGGTGGGCCAGGTGGTGCGCCGGCACGGCGGCTCGATCGCCCTGGAGGAGCCGGTGACCCTCGACGACGGCGGCGGCACGGTCGTGGTGCGCCTGCCCGCGGGGGAGGGGGCGCGGCGGTGATCCGGGTGCTCGTCGTCGAGGACGACCCGGTGCTGGCCGCCGCGCACGCCCGGCTGGTGCGGGGCGTGGCCGGCTTCACCGTGGCCGCCGCCGTGCACTCCGGCCGCGAGGCGCTGGCCGCCGTGGGCGCCGGCGGGGTGGACCTGGTGCTGCTGGACATGACGCTGCCCGACATGGACGGGCTGCAGGTGCTGCGGGCGCTGCGCGCGGCCGCCGTGGGCGCCGACGTCGTGGCCGTCACCGCCGCCCGCGAGCCGGCGGTGGTGCGCCAGGCGCTGTCGATGGGGGTGGTGCAGTACCTGCTGAAGCCGTTCACCGCGGCCTCGCTGGAGGAGCGGCTGCGCTCCTACGCGCGCTTCCGCGCCGAGGTGGCGCGCGCCGCCGGCGGCGGGTCCGACGCGCTGGACCAGCAGGCCATCGACGAGGCGCTCTCGCAGCTGCGCACCTCCACCGGCCCGGCGCGCGGGGTGGTGCCGGCGACGCTGCAGGCCGTGGTCGCCGCGCTGCGCGCCGCCCCGCCCGGCGCGGGGCTGTCCGCCGCCGAGGCCGCCGCCGCCACGGGCCTGTCGCGGGTCAGCGCCCGCCGCTACCTGGAGCACCTGGCCGGCGCCGGCCGCGCCCGCAAGGAGCCGCGCTACGGCGGCTCGGGGCGCCCGGAGCTGGCGTACCTGCCCACGCCGGGGCTGTGAGCGCGGGGCCGTGAGCGCCGGGGCCGTGAGCGCCGGGGCCGCGGGCCTCAGGCCGCCCCGGTGCGCTGCGGCGCGCGCGCCAGCCGCTCGGCCAGCTCCCGCGGCGGCACCGGGCGGCTGAAGAGCCAGCCCTGCGCCAGCGGGCAGCCCATCTCGGCCAGCAGCCGCGCCTGCTCGGGCGTCTCCACGCCCTCGGCGACGACCTCCAGGCCCAGGGTCCGGCTCAGCCCCAGCAGCGCCTCCAGCATCCCGGCCCGGCGCGGGGAGGTGGTGATGTCGGCGGTGAAGCCGGCGTCGAGCTTGAGGTAGTCCGCGGGCAGGGTGTCCAGGCGGCTGAAGGCCGAGTAGCCGGTGCCGAAGTCGTCGATCGCCACGGCGATGCCGTGCTCGCGCAGCGCGCGCAGCGCCGCCAGGGCCTGCTCGGAGGAGGCGTCCACGACGCTCTCGGTGACCTCCAGCACCAGCGAGGTCGCCGGGAAGCCGGTGGCCGCCAGGACGTCCAGCACCCGCCGCGGGTAGTCCGCGCGCGCCAGCTCGCGGCCGGAGACGTTCACGGTGAGCAGCAGCTCGCGCCCGGCGGCGGCGCGCACCGCCAGCGCGCCGCGGCAGGCGTCGGCGAGCACGGCCGGGCCCAGCTCGTGCACCAGGCCGCTGGTCTCGGCGGCGTGCACGAACTCCAGCGGCGGCACCGCCCCGCGCTCGGCGTGCGTCCAGCGGGCCAGCGCCTCCACGCCCACGACCGCGCCGTCGGCGGGGTCCACCAGCGGCTGGAACCAGGCGCGCACGTCGCCGGCGGCCAGCGCCGCGGCCAGGTCGTGCGCCAGGGCCGCGGAGGCGTCGTCCAGCAGCCGGGACTGCCCGCGCCCGGCGGCCTTGGCGGCGTACAGGGCGCTGTCGGCGCGGCGCATGAGGTCGGCGCCGCTCTCGCCGGGGGAGAGCTCGGCCACCCCGCACGACAGGCCGGCGCGGCGGCTGGCGGTGCGCAGCGCCTCCACCCGCTCCAGCGCCGCCGGGCCGGGCACCCCCGGCAGCAGGACGGCGAACTCGTCGCCGCCGTAGCGGGCCAGCACCGCCCCGGCGGGCAGCGCGGCGCGGCACTCCCGGGCGACCGCGCGCAGCAGGTCGTCGCCGGCGGCGTGCCCGGAGCGGTCGTTGACGCGCTTGAAGTGGTCCACGTCGAGCAGCGCGGCGGACAGGGGCGCGCCGGTGCGGGCGGTGGCGGCCAGGGCGCCGTCGAGGGCGTCGTCGAAGCCGCGGCGGTTGGCCAGGCCGGTGAGGCTGTCGCGCCCGGCGCTGGCGGCGCGCTGCACCAGCAGCCCGGTGACCACCGACAGGAAGGTGAGCACCACGCCCATCGACACCGACACCCCCGGCGTCACCCCGGGCCGGTCGCACAGCGCCCACGCCCCCGCGCACGCCAGCAGCACCAGGTGGGCCACCGACTGCCGCCAGGTGCAGAAGAAGACGACGAAGACCGCCACGAACAGGTACACCGCGGAGATCGCCAGCGCGGTGCCGATGGTGGGGCACACCGGCACCGCCAGGGTGATCAGCGCGGTGCCGGAGCCGGCGACGAGGTGGAAGGCCCAGCGCGGCAGCGCGCGCCCCAGCAGCACCAGCAGCGCGCCGGCCAGCAGCGCGGTCACCGCCAGGGCGCCCAGGTGCAGGCGGGCGGCGGTGGTGGGGAACGGCGAGCCGAGGACGACGGCCAGCGCGGCGACGCCGCCGGCCAGGTAGAACGCGCCCGCGGTCGGCGCCATCACGCGCGGCGTGGCCACGGCGGGGGCGGCGGGGCGGGCAGCGGGCACGGTGGTTCGTCGGCCCGCCGGCGCGGCCCCTGGAGCGGGTCCACCCGGCCGGGCCAACGCCCGTCCCCTAGGGTGCGGGGCGTGGCTGCAGCGGAGCGCATCACCGACCGGGTCGTCTACCACGGCGAGGGACCGTGCTGGTCGCCGCAGTGGGGCGGCCTGCGGTTCGTCGACATGGTCGCCGGCGACGTCCTGACCCTGACCCCCTCCGGGGAGCTGACGCGCCGGCACTACGGCGACGTCGCGGCGATCGTGCGCCCGCGCACCGGCGGCGGGGCGGTCGTGGCGGTCGAGCGCGGGTTCGTGCTCGAGGACGCCGACGGCACCCTGACGCCGCTGCCGGAGCTGTGGGGAGCGGCCGAGGGGCTGCGGATGAACGAGGGCGGCTGCGACCCGGACGGGCGCTTCTACGCCGGCTCGATGGCCTACGAGCAGGACGGCGGCGCCGGCGAGGGCCGCGGGTCCGTCTTCCGCCTGGACCCGGACGGCTCGGTGCGCACCGTGCTGACGGGCGTGACCATCTCCAACGGCCTGGGCTTCAGCCCCGACGGGACGCTGGCGTACTACAACGACACCCCCACCGGCCGCACGGACGTCTTCGACTACGACCGCGAGGGCGGGCTGGCGAACCGCCGCCCGTTCGCGCAGGTCAACGACGCCTCCGGCTCGAACAACCCCGACGGGCTGTGCGTGGACGCCGAGGGCGGGGTGTGGACGGCGCTGTTCGGCGGCTCGGCGGTGCGCCGCTACGCCCCGGACGGGACGCTGGACGCCGTGGTGGAGGTGGGCGCGCGCCAGGTGACCGCGTGCACCTTCGGCGGCGCGGACCTCGACGAGCTGTTCATCACGACCTCGCGCGAGAACCTCGCCGACGACGACGACCCCGCGGCGGGCAGCGTGTTCCGGTTCGTCCCCGGCGTGCGCGGCCTGCCGGTGCTGCCCTTCGCCGGCTGAGCCCGGCCGGTCCCGGACGACCCCGGACGAGCCCGGGCGCGGCCGGCGGCCGCGCCCGGGGCTCAGCCCGCGGCGGTGGCGCCGTCCTGCTCCTGGCGCACCGGCGGCTCCGGGGCGGGGGAGCTGCCGTCGGAGCGGCCGGCGGCCTCGT
The DNA here is from genome assembly GCF_050871925.1 of Kineococcus gurbantunggutensis. Lineage (NCBI taxonomy): Bacteria > Bacillati > Actinomycetota > Actinomycetes > Kineosporiales > Kineosporiaceae > Kineococcus > Kineococcus gurbantunggutensis. The sequence goes on along the minus strand of NZ_JBJLSG010000039.1, from coordinate 32,357 downwards.
CGCGCAGCCGCTGGGCGAACTCCTCGGCCATCGCGAGCTTCTCGCGCAGCTTCTCCACCCGGGCGTCCGCGGCGGCGCGGAACTCGTCGAGCTGGTCGAACAGCGTCTCGCGGGGGGTGTCCGAGGGCACCCGGCCGTCCAGGGCGTCGAGGATCGCCAGCAGCCGGCGCATCTCGTCCAGGGAGAAGTCCAGCGGCTTCATGCGCTTGAGCACCATGAGCCGGTACACGTCCATCTCGGTGTACAGCCGGAAGCCGCCCGGGGTGCGCGCGGACGGCGCGACCAGGCCCATCTCCTCGTAGTAGCGGATGGTGCGGAAGCTGTAGCCGACCCGCTCGACGACCTCGCCGATCTGCATGAGCTCGCTCAACGGCGGCTCCTCCGTCCTCGTGCGCCCCCGGCGCGGGGGCGCCCGGCGGTCCGGCGGTCGATCGTACGCGCGGGGGCGGGCCCCGGCGCCCCGGCGATCCCGGCGGGCTCCCGCGCCCGCGGGCCGTTCCCGGGGCGGGCCCGCGCGGCTAGTGTGCGCCGTGTGACGGGACCGAGCACCCGCGGCGGCGTCCAGGCCCGTGCCGGGGTCCGTCGTGGCTGAGGGCCCCGGCCGCCGCGCCCTGCTGGTGGCCGCGCTGGGGGCGCTGCCGCTGCTGGCGGCCGCCCCCGCGCACGCCCAGCCGCTGCCGCCCGGCCCGGGCGAGGTCGAGGCCGCCCGGGCGGCCGCCGCGGCCGCCGCCGCGCGCGTGGCGGCCCTGCAGGCGGAGCTGGGCGCGCAGCAGCAGGCCCTGGAGGACGCCCACGTGCGCCTGTCCGTCGCCGCGGAGGACTACGACGAGGCCGCCGCCCTGCTGCGCCAGCGCTCCGAGGAGGCCGAGCGCGCCGACGGCGCGGCCGCCGCCGCCCGCGCCGCGCTGGCGGAGTCCCGCCTGGCCCTGGGCCGCTTCGCCTCGCGCAGCTACCGCGCCACCGCCGGCGACCTGGGCCCGCTGGCCACGGTGCTGGGGGCCCGCTCGGCGCAGGACGTGCTGGACCGCTCCGCCGCCCTGGAGCGGGTCGCCGCCGCGCGCGACGAGGCCGTCGACGGCGCCCGCGGGGCCAGCGCCGCCGCCGGGGCCGCGCAGGCCGCCGCGCGCGACGCCGCCGGCGCCCAGCAGCGCGCCACCGACGCCGCTGCCGCGGCCCGCGCCGCCGCCGAGGGCGCCGCGGCCGCCGCCGACGCCCTGCTGGCCGCCACCCGGGCGCGCGAGGAGCAGGTCCTCGCCGAGCTGGCCGCGCTGCAGGACACCTCCGTGCTGCTGGAGCGCCGGCGCCTGGACGCCCTGGCCGCCGAGGAGCAGGTGCGCCGCGAGGCCGCCGCGCGCGCCGAGGTGCAGGGCTCCGGTGCGCCGGTGCGCCCGGCCCCCGGCCCCACCCCGGGCGCGGACGCCGCCGTCGCGCGGGCCCTGGCCCAGCTCGGCAAGCCCTACCGGTGGGGCGGGGAGGGCCCGGACGCCTTCGACTGCTCCGGGCTGGTGCTGCGCGCCTGGGAGGCCGCCGGGGTGGCGCTGCCGCACTCCTCGCGCCTGCAGCGCTCGCGCGGGGACGAGGTGGCGCTGGCCGACCTGCGGGCCGGCGACCTGGTCTTCTACGCCACGGACACCTCCGACCCGGCCACGGTGCACCACGTGGGCCTGGTGGTCGCGCCGGGGCTGATGGTGGAGGCCCCGCACAGCGGCGCCGTCGTGCGCACCGCCTCGATCTACCGCTCCGGGCTGCTGCCGCTGGGCACCCGCCCGCGCTGAGCGGCCTCCCCCGGGCGGCGCGCAGCCGCCCGGGGGTGCTGCGTCAGTGGCCGGCGCCGGCCTCGTACGAGGTGCCCTTGGCGCGCTCGTAGGACGCGGCGATCTCCCGCTCGGCCTCCTCGCGGCCGGACCAGTTGGCGCCCTCGACGGACTTGCCGGGCTCGAGGTCCTTGTAGGTCTCAAAGAAGTGCTGGATCTCCAGGCGGTCGAACTCGCTGATGTCGTCCAGGTCCTGGATGTTGTCCCAGCGCGGGTCGCCCGCCGGCACGGCGAGGACCTTGTCGTCGCCGCCGGCCTCGTCGCGCATGTGGAACATGCCGATGGGGCGGCAGGCGATGAGGCAGCCGGGGAACGTGGGCTCCTCCAGGAGCACCAGCACGTCCAGCGGGTCGCCGTCCTCGCCCAGCGTGCCCTCGATGAACCCGTAGTCGTGCGGGTAGCGGGTGGACGTGAACAGCATGCGGTCCAGGCGGATGCGACCGCTCGCGTGGTCCACCTCGTACTTGTTGCGCTGACCCTTGGGGATCTCGATGGTCGCGTCGAACTCGGTCGGCTGCGTCGGCTTCACGACCTCGTCCGAGGGGTGGTTCTCCGACGTGGGTGCCTTGGTCACGCTGCTCCTCTCGCGGGGCCCGGCGGGGCCCTCCTGGTCGCCCCGGCGCCACGTCCGGCGCCCGGCGGTCGCGCTAGTGTCGCGCAGTCGCCCGCCGGCCACGGACGGGCGGGTCGGGACGGGGGACGAGGGGGATCGGGTGCGCAGGGCCGCGACGGGTCTGACCGGTGCCGGCGCCGTGCTCGCCCTGCTCGCCGGGTACGCCGGCCTCGACGTCGCCGGCGCCGTGCCCGGCCCGCTGACCACCGCCGCGCCGCCCACCGCTGCACCGCTGCCCACCGCCCCGGCCGCCGCCGTGCCGGACGCCACCGCCGCGCCCGTGCTGCCCGCCCCGGACACCGCCGCGCCCGTGCCCGCCCCGGCCGCGCTGGAGCGGCGCACCGCCGCGGCGCTGGCCGACCCGGCCCTGGGCGGCGCGCCGGCCGCCGAGGTCGCCGACGCCCTCACCGGCGAGCGGCTGCTCTCGCGCGAGGCCGCCGGCCCGCGCGCGCCGGCCTCGGTCACCAAGCTGCTCACCGCCGCCGCCGCGCTGAGCGCGCTGGGGCCCACCTCGCGCGCGGCCACCACCGTCGTGGCCGGCGAGGCGCCCGGCCAGGTCGTCCTGCGCGCCGGCGGCGACGTGCTGCTGGCCGCGGGCGCCGGGGACCCCGACGCCGTCGCCGGGCACGCGGGCCTGGCCGACCTGGCCGCCGCCACCGCGGCCGCGCTGCGCACCGGCGCGGGCGGCGCGGGTGCGGGCGGCGCCGTCACCGTGCTGCTGGACGACGGCGCCTTCACCGGCCCGGCCGTCTCCCCGGGCTGGGCCGGCGGCGACGTCGCCGCCGGGTACGTCGCCCCCATCGCCCCGGTCGCCGTCGACGAGGGGCGCCTGGCGCCCGGCCCCAGCGCCCCGCGCGCCCCCGACCCCGCCCTGGCCGCCGCGCGCACCTTCGCCCGGCTGCTGGGGGAGCGGGGCGTGGCCCTGGCGAGCGGCGCCGTCGCGCGCGCCGCGGCCGCGCCCGGCGCCCGCGAGCTGGCCCGGGTGGAGTCCGCCACCACCGCCGAGCAGGTCGAGCTGATGCTCACCGACAGCGACAACACCCTGGCGGAGGTCCTGGGCCGGCGGGTGGCGCTGGCCGCCGGGCGCCCGGGCACCTTCGACGACGCCTCCACCGCCGTCACCGACGCCGTGGCCGCGCTCGGGGTGGACACCACCGGCGTGCTGCTGCAGGGCGTCAGCGGCCTGGGGCGCGGCACCCGCCTGCCCGCGCGCGTGCTCACCGACCTGCTGGTGCTGGCCGCCTCCCCCGAGCACCCCGAGCTGTCCGCGCTGGTCAGCGGCCTGCCGGTCGCCGGGGTCACCGGGACCCTGACCGACCGCTACGGCGGCGAGGGCGCCCCCGCGGCGGGCGTGGTGCGCGCCAAGACCGGCACCCTCACCGGCGTCAGCTCCCTGGCCGGGTACGTGCGCGACGCCGACGGGCGGCTGCTGGCGTTCGCGGTGCTCTCGGACACCGTCCCGGCCGGCGCTTCCTGGGGCGCGCGCCGCGCCGAGGACCGCTTCGCCGCGGCGCTGGCGGCCTGCGGCTGCTCCTGACCCCCGCCCGCGCGGGCCCTGCGCGGGCCCTGCGCGGGCCCCGCGGCGTCCCGGCCGGTGCGCGCGGCCCGCGCCGCGTAGCGTGCGCCCATGGACGCACCGCCGGACGCCGCCGCGTCGAGCGCACCGCCGGGCGCACCGGCGGGGGAGCGCACCGTCGCCGCCTACCTCGACTTCGACCTGGCCGCGCGCGTCGCCGCCCGGCTGGCCCCGGCCGGCCCGGCCGCCGGGCCCGACGAGGTCGCCGACGCCGTCGGCGCGCTGCGCGAGGCCGCCGCCGGGGCCGCCGGGCCGGTGGCCGCCACCGCGCGGATGCGCCGCGACCCCGCCGCCGGCGAGGAGCCGCCCGCGCTGGTCGTCGACCGCGCCTCGTGGGCGCGCGCCAACGTCGAGGCGTTCCGCTCCCTGCTGGCGCCGGTGCGCGTGCCCGCCCCGCCGCCGGGGCGGCGCCCGGCGCGGGCGGGCGGGCGGGCCGAGCGCGCCACCACCGCGGTGGGCCGGCGCGCCACCGGCGCCGAGACGGGCGCCCTGCTGGCGTTCCTGTCCTCGCGGGTGCTGGGGCAGTTCGACGTGTTCTCCGGCGTCGACGACGGCGGCCCGGGGCGGCTGCTGCTCGTGGCGCCCAACGTCGTGCAGGTCGAGCGGGAGCTGGGGGTGGACCCGGGCGACTTCCGCCGCTGGGTGTGCCTGCACGAGGAGGCGCACCGGCTGCAGTTCGGGGCGAACCCCTGGCTGCGCCGCTGGCTGGCGCAGGAGGCCCGCGAGCTGTCGGCGGACCTGCTCTCCACCCAGCGCGACCTGGGCGAGCGGCTCTCCGGCGCGCTGCGCGGGCTGCCGGAGGTGCTGCGCGGCGAGGGCGACGGCGGCACCGCGACGGGCACCGGCGTCGGCGTGGTGGACCTGCTGCAGACGCCGCAGCAGCGCGAGCGGGTGCGCCGGCTGGTGGCGGTGATGTCGCTGCTGGAGGGCCACGCCGACGTCGTCATGGACGACGTGGGCCCGCAGGTGGTGCCCACCGTGGCCACGATCCGCGAGCGCTTCACCGAGCGCCGCCGCGGGCGCGGGGCGCTGGACCAGCTGACGCGCCGGCTGCTCGGCCTGGACGCCAAGACCCGCCAGTACGCCGACGGCGCCCGCTTCGTGCGCGGGGTGCTGCGCGAGGTGGGATGGGACGGGCTGAACGCGGTGTGGCGCGGGCCGGAGTCCCTGCCCGCGCCGGCGGAGGTGGCCGACCCCGGCGCGTGGGTGCGCCGGGTGCACGGCTGAGCCCGGCGGGACCGGGGGGTGGTCGGCCCGCCGCGCGAGGTCGCCGCGGTGCGCGCGGCGGTGCGCGCGGACCTGCGCGCGCTGGCCGCGCGGCACCCCGGCGCCCTGGTGCTCGTGGCGTGCAGCGGCGGCGCGGACTCCCTGGCGCTGGCCGCCGCCACCGCCTTCGAGGCCCCGCGCGCCGGGCTGCGCGCGGGGGCGGTGACCGTCGACCACGGCCTGCAGGAGGGCTCGGCGGACCTGGCGCGGCGCGTGCGGGAGGTGTGCGCGGGCGCGCTGGGCCTGCAGCCGGCCCTGGTCGCCCGGGTGGCCGTCGGCCGTCCGGGTGGTCCCGAGGGCGCCGCCCGCGAGGCCCGCTACGCCGCGCTGGAGCGGCTGGCCGACGGCTGCGGGGCCGCGGCGGTGCTGTTGGGGCACACCCTGGACGACCAGGCCGAGACGGTGCTGCTGGGCCTGGCGCGCGGTTCGGGCACCCGCAGCCTGGCCGGGATGGCGCCGGTGCGCGGGCCCTTCCGGCGCCCGCTGCTGGGGCTGGGGCGCGCGCTCGTGCGCGCCGCCTGCGCGCTGGAGGGCCTGCAGGCGTGGGAGGACCCGTGGAACGCCGACCGGCGCCTGGCGCGCGCGCGGGTGCGCCACGACGCGCTGCCGGCGCTGGAGGCGGCGCTGGGGCCGGGGGTGGCCGCGGCGCTGGCCCGCTCGGCGCGCGCGCTGCGCGAGGACGCCGACGCCCTGGACGAGCTGGCCGCCCGGCGCGACCCCTTCCGCGACGGCCGCGCGCCGGTGGAGGAGCTGCTGGCGGCCCCCGCGGCGCTGCGCCGGCGCTGGCTGCGCCGGGCGGCGCTGGCGGCCGGCTGCCCCGCGGGCACCCTGGCCGCGGTGCACGTGGACGCGGTGGAGGCGCTGCTGCTGCGCTGGCGCGGGCAGGGCCCGGTGCACCTGCCGGGGGGTGCGAGGGCGCACCGCGCGTGTGGCAGGCTCCACCTCACGCCCGCGGGTGGCGACCCCACCGGCTGAGGCGCCCCCCGACGCACAGACCTCCCGGAGGAACCCGTGGACGCCGCCACCGCCGGCACCGACCTCGCCCACGTCCTGCTCACCAGGGAGCAGGTGGCCGGCCGGGTGGCCGAGCTGGCCGCACGGCTGGACGAGGACTACGCCGACAAGGACGTCCTGCTCGTGGGCGTGCTCAAGGGCGCCGTGATGGTGATGGCCGACCTCTCGCGCGCCATGAGCATCCCGCTGTCGATGGACTTCATGGCCGTCAGCTCCTACGGCTCGGGCACGAAGAGCTCCGGCGTGGTGCGCATCCTCAAGGACCTGGACACCGACATCTCCGGCCGCCACGTGCTCGTGGTGGAGGACATCATCGACTCGGGCCTGACCCTGTCGTGGCTGCTGGCCAACCTCAGCTCCCGCGGGCCGGCGTCGGTGCGGGTGTGCGCGCTGCTGCGCAAGCCCGAGGCCGCCAAGGTGGAGGTGGACGTGGCCTACGTGGGCTTCGACATCCCCAACGAGTTCGTCGTCGGCTACGGCCTGGACTTCGCCGACAAGTACCGCAACCTGGACTGCGTGGCCACCCTGGCCCCGCACGTCTACAGCTGACCCCCGCCGGCCCCCCGCGGCCGGGGCCGTTCCGCTGACAGCGGACGCCCGGGCCGGCGCAGGAACGGGGGGGTGCCCCCGCCCGTTGCAGGGACGACAATGGTGACCACCGGCGGTCCCGCGAGCCCCTGAGGCAGCGGTGTACCGTCGGGAGTCCTCACGACCGAGCAGGAGGGACAGGGGGCGACCCCTCCACAGATGTCGAACCTCAAGCGTGTAGTCCGCGGCCCGTGGCTGTGGATCGTGGTGGCCGTGGCGGTCGTCGCGATCGGCGCGTCCTTCTTCGCCTCCAGCGGCACCACCGAGGTGTCCACGACCCGCGCCCTGCAGATCATCGAGCAGGACAGGGTGCAGAGCGCCACCCTCACGGACGGCAACCAGCGCATCGACCTGCGCCTGAAGCAGGGCGAGGACGTCGACGGCGCCACCACGGTGCGCTCGTACTACATCGCCCAGCGCGGTGGCGAGGTCCTGGAGGCCCTGGAGGCCAGCCCGCCGCCCGGTGGCGTCACCGACGAGGTGCCCACCACCAGCGTGCTCTCCTCGCTGCTCTTCACGGTCGGCCCGATCCTGCTGCTCCTGCTGCTGTTCTGGTGGCTGATGAGCCAGATGCAGGGCGGCGGCAGCCGCGTCATGAACTTCGGCAAGTCCAAGGCCAAGATGATGACCAAGGACACCCCCAAGACGACGTTCGCGGACGTCGCCGGGGCGGACGAGGCCGTCGAGGAGCTCCACGAGATCAAGGAGTTCCTCTCCGAGCCGGCGAAGTTCCAGGCCGTGGGCGCCAAGATCCCCAAGGGCGTGCTGCTGTACGGCCCGCCCGGCACCGGCAAGACGCTGCTCGCGCGCGCCGTCGCGGGCGAGGCGGGCGTGCCGTTCTACTCGATCTCCGGCTCCGACTTCGTCGAGATGTTCGTCGGCGTGGGCGCCTCGCGCGTGCGCGACCTGTTCGAGCAGGCCAAGCAGAACGCCCCGGCGATCATCTTCGTCGACGAGATCGACGCCGTGGGCCGCCACCGCGGCGCCGGCCTGGGCGGCGGGCACGACGAGCGCGAGCAGACGCTGAACCAGCTCCTCGTCGAGATGGACGGCTTCGACGTCAAGGCGAACGTCATCCTCATCGCCGCCACGAACCGCCCCGACATCCTCGACCCGGCGCTGCTGCGCCCGGGCCGCTTCGACCGCCAGATCGCGGTGGAGGCCCCCGACATGGAGGGCCGCCACAAGATCCTGCAGGTGCACGCCAAGGGCAAGCCGATGTCCCCGGGGATCGACCTGCTCGCCGTGGCCCGCCGCACGCCGGGCTTCTCCGGCGCGGACCTGGCCAACGTGCTCAACGAGGCCGCGCTGCTCACCGCGCGCGCCGGCGCCAAGGTCATCGACGACGCCGCCCTCGACGAGGCGATCGACCGCGTCATGGCCGGCCCGCAGAAGCGCACCCGCCGCATGAGCGAGAAGGAGCTGAAGGTCACCGCGTACCACGAGGGCGGCCACGCCCTGGTCGCGGCGGCCCTGCCCAACACCGACCCGGTGACCAAGGTGACGATCCTGCCGCGCGGGCGCGCCCTGGGCTACACGATGGTGCTGCCCACCGAGGACAAGTACTCCACCTCGCGCAACGAGATCCTCGACCAGCTCGCGTACGCCCTGGGCGGGCGCGTGGCCGAGGAGCTGGTGTTCCACGACCCCACCACGGGCGCCTCGAACGACATCGAGAAGGCCACCGGGATGGCCCGCAAGATGGTCACCCAGTTCGGCATGAGCGAGCGCATCGGCGCCATCAAGCTCGGCACCGGTGGCGGCGAGGTGTTCCTGGGCCGCGACATGGGCCACGAGCGCGACTACTCCGAGGGCGTCGCCGGCATCGTCGACGAGGAGGTGCGCCGCCTCATCGAGGCCGCGCACGACGAGGCGTGGGAGATCCTCGTGGAGCACCGGCAGGTCCTCGACGCCCTCGTCGTGGCCCTGCTGGACAAGGAGACCCTGAACCAGGCGGAGCTGGCGGAGATCTTCGCGCCGGTCGTCAAGCGCCCGCAGCGGCCCGTGTGGCTCTCCAGCGAGCGCCGCCACGTCTCCGACCTGCCGCCGGTGGCGGGCCCGCGCGAGCGCGCCGCGCTCAACGGCCACGGCGCCCAGGCCCCGATGAACCGGACCCACGAGGAGCCGTGACCGGTCGCACCACCCACCTGCCCGAGGCCGGCACCGGCGCGGGCGTGGACACCGCCCGCGCCGAGGCCGCGGTCCGGGAGTTCCTCCTCGCCATCGGCGAGGACCCGGACCGCGAGGGCCTGCGGGACACCCCGGCGCGCGTGGCCCGCGCGGCCGGGGAGCTGTTCGCCGGGCTGTGGCAGGACCCCGCCGACGTGCTGGCCACCGACTTCGGCCTCGAGCACGACGAGCTGGTGCTGGTGAAGGACATCGAGGTCCAGTCCACCTGCGAGCACCACCTGCTGCCCTTCCACGGCGTCGCCCACGTCGGGTACATCCCCGGCGAGCACGGCCGCGTCACCGGCCTGTCGAAGCTGGCCCGGCTGGTGGACGTGTACGCCCGCCGCCCGCAGCTGCAGGAGCGGCTGACCACGCAGGTCGCCGACGCGCTGGTGGAGCGCCTGCACCCGCGCGGCGTCATCGTCGTGGTGGAGTGCGAGCACTCCTGCATGACCTACCGCGGCGTGCGCAAGCCCGGCGCGAAGACGGTCACCTCGGCGGTGCGCGGCGCGCTGCGCCACCCGGCCACCCGCGCGGAGGCCATGAGCCTCATCGTCGCGGGGCACCGGTGAGCGCCCCCGTGGACGCACCCGCGGGCGCCCCGGGCGCCCCGGACCCGGCGGCGCTGCTGGCTCCCGGGCGCTGCCGCGTCCTGGGCGTGGTCAACGCCACCCCCGACTCCTTCTCCGACGGCGGGCGCCACCTGGCCGCCGCCGACGCGGTGGCGCGCGGTCTGGCGCTGGTGGCCGCCGGCGCCGACGTGGTCGACGTGGGCGGGGAGTCCACCCGCCCCGGCGCGGCCCGCGTGGACGCCGCCGAGGAGCTGCGCCGCGTGGTGCCGGTGGTGCGCGAGCTGGCTGCCCGCGGCGTGGCCGTCAGCGTGGACACCATGCGCGCCGACGTCGCCCGCGCCGCCGCGGGGGCCGGCGCGGTCCTCGTCAACGACGTCTCCGGCGGCCTGGCCGACCCCGCGATGGCCGCCACCGTCGCCGAGCTGGGCGTCGGCTACGTCCTGTCGCACTGGCGCGGGCACTCCGACGTCATGACCTCCCTGGCCGTCTACGACGACGTCGTCGCCGAGGTGGGCGCCGAGCTGTCCGCGCGCCTGGACGCCGTCGCGGCCGCCGGCGTGGACCCGGCGCGGGTCGTGCTCGACCCCGGCCTGGGCTTCGCCAAGGTCGCCGAGCACGACTGGGCGCTGCTGGCGGCGCTGCCGCGGCTGGCCGCGCTGGGGCGCCCGCTGCTGGTGGGCGCCTCCCGCAAGCGCTTCCTGGGCGCCCTGCTGGCCGGGGACGACGGCGCGGTGCCGCCGCCGGCGCAGCGCGACGACGCCACGGCCGCCGTCTCCGCGCTGGCCGCGGCGGCGGGCGCCTGGGGCGTGCGGGTGCACGAGGCGGCGGCCTCGGCCGCCGCGGTGCGCGTGGCGCGGGCGTGGGCGCTGGCCGGGGCGGGGGCCGCGTGAGCTCGCTGGAGGCCGCCGGGCCGGTGCTGGACGCGCACGGGCGGGTGCTGGACCGCATCGTGCTGCGCGGCCTGCGCGCCACCGGCCGGCACGGGGTGCTGGACTTCGAGCGCCGCGACGGGCAGCCCTTCGGGCTGGACGTCGCGCTGCACCTCGACACCCGCGAGGCCGCCGCCGGCGACGACCTGGCCGCCACCGTGGACTACGGCGCGCTGGCCGAGGAGCTGGTGGGCGTGCTGGCGGGCGAGCCGGTGGCCCTGGTGGAGACGCTGGCCGCGCGGGTCGCCGAGCGGTGCCTGGCCCGCTCGCCGCGGGTGGCCGCCGTCGACGTCGTCGTGCACAAGCCGCGCGCACCGCTGAGCGTGCCCTTCGACGACGTGGAGCTCGTCGTGCGGCGGGTGCGCGCGTGAGCACGGCCCCCTCGGCCTCCTCGGACGCGCCGGCCGCGCCGGTGCCGGTGGTGCTCTCCCTGGGCGCGAACCTGGGCGACCGGGCCGCGGCGCTGCGCGCCGCGGTGGCCGCGCTGCGCGCCGCGGAGGGCCTGGAGGTCGACGCCGTCTCCGAGGCGGTGGCCAGCGCACCGGTGGGCGAGGTGCTGGACCAGCCGGAGTTCCTGAACCTGGTGGTGCTGGGCCGCACCACCCTGTCCCCGCGCGCGCTGCTGGAGCTGTGCCACGAGGTGGAGCGGCGCGGCGGCCTGGACCGCTCGGTGAAGGTGCCCGGCGGCCCGCGCCCCATCGACGTGGACGTCGTCGCGCACGGCCGGACGGTGCTGGACGAGCCGGACCTGGTGCTGCCGCACCCGCGCGCCCGCGAGCGCGCGTTCGTGCTGGCGCCGTGGGCGCGGCTGGACCCGGACGCGGTGCTGCCCGGCCCGCGCGGCGGGCCGGTGCGCGAGCTGCTGGCGCGCCTGGGCGGGCCGCTCCCGTGAGGCCGGCGCGACCGGGGGTCCTGCTGGCCACCGGGTTCCTCGCCGCGGTGCTGACCTGGTCGGGGCTGCGGGCGTGGACGGGCACCGGCGGTTCCGAGCCGCAGCTGGTGTGGCGCACGACGCTGACGATCGGCCTGCTCGTGGTGGCGGTCCTGGGCCTGGGCTGGCCGGTGCGGCAGTGGGTGCGCGGGGAGAAGGGCCGGCGCATCGACGCGCTGCGCGCGGCGCGCACGGCGGTGCTGGCCAAGGCCGCCACGGTGGCCGGGGCGCTGCTGGCGGGCGCCTCGGCCGGGTTCTGCGCGCACTACCTGCCCACCCTGGACATCGACGCGCGGCGCGAGCAGTTCCTCGTGGCGCTGGCCGACCTGGTGCTCTCGGTGCTGCTGCTGGTGGTGGGCCTGGTGGTGCAGCGCTACTGCCGCGTGCCGCCGGAGGAGGACGAGCCGCGCACCGGCGCGGAGGCCTGAGGCCCCGCGCCCTCCACGCCCCCAGCGCCCCCCGCGTCCCCCGTGCCGGGGCGGCCCCGCCCGTCGGGCCCGCCGTCCAGCACCGGGTGCAGGTGCACCCGGTTCTTCCCGGCGCGCTTGGCGTCGTACATCGCCGCGTCGGCCGCGGCCAGCAGCCCCTCGGCCAGCCGGTGCGGGGCGGGGTCCCCCGCCGCCAGGGCGGCGCCCACGCTCACCCCCACCCGGAAGGTGCCGCGGTCGGTGACCACCGGCTCGCGCAGCGCCGCCAGCAGCCGCCCGGCCAGCGCGTTCAGCGGTTCCGGCCCGCGCACGCCGGGGCACACGACCGCGAACTCGTCCCCGCCCAGCCGCGCCAGGGTGTCGCCCTCGCGCGCGCACGCGGCGAAGCGCGCGGCGACCTGCCGCAGCACCTCGTCGCCGGCGCCGTGACCGGCGGTGTCGTTGACGTCCTTGAACCCGTCCAGGTCGCAGAACAGCACCCCGGCCGGACCCTCGGCGAGGGCGCCGGTGAGCCGCTCGCGCAGCAGGACGCGGTTGGGCAGGCCGGTCAGCGCGTCGTGGCGGGCCTGGTGCTCCAGCGCCGCGGCGGCCTCGCGGTGCACGGCGCGCACCTGCGCGTCCAGGCGCCGGCGCTCCTCGCGGTGCAGCACCAGCGGCACGACGACGACGAGCAGGACGATCGCCAGCAGCTGCGCGTCGAGCACGGCCCGCTGCAGGGGCAGGTCGCGGAAGACCCCCAGGCCCTGGGCCGTGGCCAGCACGAGCACGCCGGTGCCCAGCACGATGCTGAGCACGGCCGTGCGCGCGGACAGGCGCAGCCCCGCCCACACCGCGAACGGGGCCTCCAGGAAGGCCAGGGAGGCGTTGCCGGGCCGGCCGAACAGCCAGCTCAGCAGGACGCTGCCGCCGAGGAGGACGACCACGGTCTCCACGGGCCCGGCCTGGGCGGGCAGCGGGTCCAGGTGCCGGTCCCCGGCGCGCAGCCACACCACCGCCACCGCCAGGGCGCTGGCGGTGTGGCGCACCACCCACCCCGCGAGCAGGGCGAGGGGCGCCTCGCCGGTGCCGGAGGCGGCGCTGAGGGCGGCCACGGGCAGCCCCGCGACCAGGGCGCCGGTGCTCAGCGCCAGCAGCAGCACCCACACGTCGCCCGGGCCGCGCAGCCGGAAGCCGCGCGGTTGCAGGCGGTGGTGCACCCAGCAGGCGGTCAGCGCCTCCAGGGCGCCGGCCAGGCCGAAGAGCGCCGCGGCCGCGAGGGGCTGGCCGTCCAGCAGCAGCGCGAGCGTGCCGGTGAGCACCAGCAGCGCGGCGTCGCGCCGGCGGGTGCGCGGCTCGTGCCAGGAGCGCGCCAGCCACGCGAACGCCACCCCGGCGGCCGGCCACAGCACGCTGGCCTCGCCCTCCACGACGCTGGCGCGGCCCAGCAGCACGGCCAGCACGTGCAGCAGGGCCAGGCCGGCCGGGGCGGCCGCGCGGCGCAGCCGGGAACGGTTCACCCCAGCGGCATCGGCGGGCGCCGGGCGCGGGTCGATCGGCCGAGGGGGTGGTGCCGGAGGGACCACCGGCACCACCCCCGTCCGCTCCGGCGCGTCAGCCCTTCAGCGGACCGTACGTCATCTGCGGCTCGGCCATCTCCAGGTCGGCGGTGGCCTGGATGAGCTCGATGAGCTCGGGGTCCAGGCCGGGCGCGAACTCCTCGTAGCGCTCCTGCGCGATGGTCAGCGGGGCGCCCTCGGGGGCCTGCTCGCCGGCGTCGAGCTCCGTGCCGTCCTTGGACGGGGACGCGCCGCGGTAGATCTTCGCGGCCTCGGAGGCGCCGGTGAGGTCGAACGTGTACTGCTTGCTCTGCCAGCCGAGGTCCACCATCTGCTTGACCTCGGGGAACCGCTCGGCGTTGGTCTTCGGGATCGGCAGCAGCTTCTTCCAGTCCACCCCGAGGGTCTCCAGCGCCTTGGCGTACCCGTTCTCGTGGGCCTGGTCGCGCACGATGAGGTAGCTGACGGTGGAGCGCAGCGTCTTGTTGCTGGACATCTCGTAGATGCGGCACTTCTGCAGCCGCCCGGTGGACTCCAGCATGAGGTTGTAGAGCAGGTCCAGCACGAGGTTGCCGGAGTTGTAGACGTAGCTGCCGCTCCAGGGGTTGCCGGCGGAGTCCACCGGCAGCGCGCCCTGCGCGCCCACCAGGTAGTGGTGGATGTTGCTCTCGGTCAGCGCGTTGGCCAGGGGCGTGGCCCCGCCGGCCCCCGGGGTGTCCAGCGGGTCGCTCTGCTTGCCCTGGTAGCGCGGGGAGCCGTCGAGCAGGCGCGCGATGGTCGTGCCGATGAGCTCGACGTGGCTGATCTCCTCGGTGCCGATGCCCTGCAGCAGGTCCTTGTAGGGCTTGGCGGCCGGGCCGCGGAAGTTCATCGACTGGAACAGGTACTGCATCATCGTGCGCATCTCGCCGAACTGGCCGCCCAGGCCCTCCTGCAGGGCGTTGGCCGCCGCGGGGTCCGGCTCGTCCTCGGCGATCTCGTGGATGAGTTTCTGGACGTGCAGGTACACGGGGGTGTCCTCTCGTCGCGTGCAGCCCGCGGTCGACGGGGTGCCCCGTCGCGGACCGCGGCCAGTCTGGAGCGAGGTGGTTGAGCCCGCACCCGGAGGAGGGGCCGCGACGGTGCCCGCCGGTCGGCCGGCGCCGCAGCGCCACTGCCGCGTCGCCCCGCGCGTCAGCGCCGCCAGCGCAGGTCCGCCACCACGGGGGAGTGGGTGCTGCCGCCGGCGGCGCCCTCGGCGTCGGCGACCGGTTCCAGCCCGGCGGCCAGCACCACGTCGACCCGGGCGAAACCCGGGTTCGAGCCGCGCGTGAGCTGCGGGCGGGTGCCCACCGCCCGGTGCACGTCGGTCAGCCCCCCGCCGTCCGGGCCGTCGCCGGTCAGCACCCGCAGCGGCTCGTTGAGGTCCGAGGAGTTCATGTCGCCGCCGACGACGACGGGCCCGCGCGCGCCCAGCTCCCGGACCACGGCCGCGTAGCGGCGCGCCTCGGCCACCCGGGTGCGGGCGGCCTCGGCCGTGCCGCCGGCGGGGTTGGCCGCGCGGTCCCCGGGCGTGCACGCCAGGCACGGGGAGGCCAGGTGCAGCGAGAGCACCGGCAGCGCGCGCGGCCCGCCGCGCGCGGAGGCGTCCAGCACGACCACGCTGGCCGGGCGCGCCCCCGCCGGCAGCCCGTCCACGGCCGTGGCCGAGGTGATCGGCAGCGTGGACCACACCGCGTCGCCGTCGGCGCCGTCGGCGGTGCTGCTCAGCCCGCCGTACCAGCGGTGCGCGTACTGCGGGTAGCGCGCCTCCAGCCCCTCGCGCGCGCGGGGGTCGACCTCCTGCAGCAGCAGCACGTCGGGGTGGTGCTGGTCCACCAGCGCCCGCAGGCCCTGCAGGCCGCGGGTGCCCGTGGTGTTGAACGTGGCCACCCGCAGGTCCGCCGCGCCGCCGCCGCGGCCGGGCAGCGCGTACGGGCCCAGCAGCGCTCCGGCGGCCACCGCCGGCACCAGCACCGAGGCCAGCACCCCCCACGCGCGCGCCGCCACGGCCACCGGCACCACCAGCAGCGCCGGCGGCAGCCACCAGAACGCCAGCAGCGCCGCCGCGTACGTGTAGGCGGTGCCGTCGCCCAGCACCGCCACCGCCGCGAGGGTGGCGGTGGCGGCCGCGCCGTACAGCAGCGCCGGCGCGCGCAGCAGCGACCCGGCCCTCACCGCCGGCGCGGAGGGCCCGCGGGACGCGGACGGATCGCGGGACGCGGACGGCTCACGCCGCGCCGGTGCCGTCGGCCGCCGGCGCGGCGCCGCGCAGGGCGGTGTGCACCACGTCGGGGGTGAGCACGCCGAGGAACTCGGTGCCCTCCAGCACCGGCAGGAACCGCAGCTCCTGCCCCAGCAGGGTGGAGAAGGCGTTGCGCATCGTCTCCGCCCGCTGCACCACCACCGGGAACGGCTGCGTCCAGTCCGCCACGCGCCCGGCGCGGTCCCCGCGCCGCATCGCCTCGGTGAGCGCGCCGCGCGGCACCCACCCCACGAGCTCGCGGCTGTCCGGCTCCAGCACCACGCCCCAGGAGCGGCCGTCGACCTCCAGCGCCGTCGCGGCGTAGGCCACGCCGTCCCCGGGCGCCAGCGTCGCCGGCACCTCCAGGTCCTCCGGGCGGATGGGCGTCACCGCCAGGCGGCGCAGCCCGCGGTCGGAGCCGACGAACTCCACGACGAACTCCGTGGCCGGGTGCGACAGCAGCGTGCCCGGCGCGGCGTACTGCTCCAGGTGCCCGCCGGTGGACAGCACCGCGATGCGGTCGGCCATCCGCACCGCCTCGTCCAGGTCGTGGGTGACGAACAGCGCCGTCTTGCCCAGCTCGGTCTGCAGGCGCCGGAACTCCGACTGCAGCCGGTCGCGCACCACCGGGTCCACCGCGCCGAACGGCTCGTCCAGCAGCAGCACCGGCGGGTCCGCGGCCAGCGCGCGCGCCACGCCCACGCGCTGCTGCTGCCCGCCGGACAGCTCGCGCGGGTAGCGGCGCCCGTGCACGCGCGGGTCCAGGCCCACCAGCTCCAGCAGCTCGTCGGCGCGCGCGCGGCGCGCCCGCGCGTCCCAGCCGAGCAGCTTGGGCACGGTGGCGACGTTGTCGCGCACCGAGCGGTGCGGCAACAGCCCGCCGGCCTGGATGACGTAGCCGATGCCCCGGCGCAGCTCCACCGCGTCCACGTGCGCGGTGTCGCGCCCGTCGACGACGACGCGCCCGCTGGTGGGCTCCACCAGCCGGTTCACCATCCGCAGGATCGTGGACTTGCCGCAGCCGCTGGGGCCCACCAGGGCCACCAGCTCGCCGCGGCGCACGTCCATCGTCAGCTCGCGCACCGCCTCGG
Organism: Kineococcus gurbantunggutensis; assembly: GCF_050871925.1. NCBI lineage: Bacteria > Bacillati > Actinomycetota > Actinomycetes > Kineosporiales > Kineosporiaceae > Kineococcus > Kineococcus gurbantunggutensis. Next base: position 15,568 of record NZ_JBJLSG010000039.1, on the reverse strand, counting down.
TGCCGTCGCGGTACCGCTTGCCGACCCCCTCGAAGCGGATGGCCGGCTCCTCGTCCAGCTGCGCACCCGGACCGGTCCCGCCCTCGTCGATCACACCGGGAGCCTCGCCGACGCGGCGTCGCGGCGCAACGCGTCTGGCACGCTGGCGGCGTGGACGAGAAGGCGGGGAGCGGGACGGGGCGCGAGGGGGACCGCGGAGCGGACGGCCCCGGCGGCCCCGGCGCCCCCGTGGACCCGTTCGAGCCGCCGGGGGTGACCTGGCGGCGGGTGTCCCCGCGCCTGGTCACCTCCCAGCGCACGGTGAACACCCTCACCAGCGCGCCGCTGGTGCTCGTGCTGCTCGCCCTGGCGCTCTGGCTGACGTGGTGGATCGCGCTGGGCGCCCTGGCCGTCGCCGCGCTGTGGGCCTGGGGGTGGTGGCTCAGCGGCCGGCAGGTGCCCGCCTGGGGGTACGCCGAGCGCGACGACGACCTGCTCGTGCGCCACGGGCTGTTCTTCCGGACCCTCGTCGTGGTGCCCTACGGCCGCCTGCAGTACGTCGACGTCGAGGCCGGCCCCGTGGACCGCCGCTTCGGGCTGGCGAAGGTGCAGCTGCACACCGCCTCCCCGGACAGCGACGCCGCCATCCCCGGCCTGCCCCCGGAGGAGGCCGCCCGCCTGCGCGACCGGCTCGCCGAGCGCGGGCAGGCCCGCCTGGCGGGGCTGTGAGCACCGCCGTCCCGCCGCCCGCGCAGGGGCCCGCGCCCGACGGCGGGCCCGCCGCGGACGTGGTGCCCCCCGAGGTCGCCGCCCGCCTGGACGCCCCCACCCGCGCCGTCCTCGACGACCCCGGCTGGCGCCGCCTGCACCCGATCACCCCCCTGCTGCGCGCCTGGAAGATCGTCGCCGCCGTCCTCACCGTCGTCGTCGTGCAGAACGCCGACGAGGTCGTGCGCGCCGACGTGCCCGCCTGGGTGCTGGCCCTGGTCCTGGTTGGCGGCCTGCTCGTCATCGCCGTGGTCGGCGCCGTCTACAGCGCCCTGGCCTGGCGCCGCACCCGCTACCGCATCGACGCCCGCGCCGTGCACGTCGAGCGCGGGGTCCTGTGGCGCCAGGAGCGCCGCGCCCAGCTCGACCGCCTCCAGGCCGTCGACGTCGTGCGCCCCCTGCTCGGCCGCCTGCTCGGCCTCGCCGAGCTGCGCCTGGAGGTCGCCGGCGGCTCCGGCAGCAAGGTCTCGCTGGCGTACCTGCGCGAGGAGGAGGCCCAGCGGGTGCGCAACGCGCTGCTCGCCGCGGCCGCCGGCGTCGACCTCGACGACGACGGCCGCGGCGCCCTCACCGCCCCCGAGGCCCCGCACCGGCCCGTCGTGCAGGTCCCCCCGCGCCGCGTCGTGCTCGCCGCGCTGCGCTCGGCCGGCACCGTCCTGGTCCTCCTGGCCGCCGTCGGCCTGGTCGTCGGCGCCGTCGCCGCCGGCAGCGCCACCCCCCTCGTGGCGGCCCTGCCCGGCGCCCTGGGCGTCGGCTCCGCCGCCTGGCAGCGCTTCAGCCGCGGCTTCAACTTCACCGTCGCGGAGTCCCCCGACGGGCTGCGCCTGAGCCACGGCCTGCTCGAGCAGCGCTCGCAGACCGTCCCCCCCGGCCGCGTGCAGGCGCTGCGCATCACCCAGCCGCTGCTGTGGCGCCGCCCCGGCTGGTGGCGCGTGCAGGTCAACGTCGCCGGCTACGGCGGCTCCAGCGGCGACGACGCCAAGGAGGCCACCACCGTCCTGCCCGTGGGCACCGAGGAGGAGCTGCTGCGGCTGCTGGCCGTCGTGCTGCCCGGCATGGCCCCCGGCACCGACGGCGACGGCACCCTCGACGGCGTGCGCGCCGGGCTCACCGGCCGCGGCGGCGACGGCGGGTACACCCCCGCGCCCCGCGCGGCCCGCTGGCTCGACCCCGTCGCCTGGCGCCGCCACGGCTACCTCGTCACCGGGCACGCCCTGCTGGCCCGCAGCGGCCGCGTCGAGCGCTGCCTCGACGTCGTCCCGCACGCGCGCACCCAGAGCCTCGGCGCCGTGCAGGGCCCGCTGCAGCGCCGCCTCGGCCTGGCCAGCGTCGCGCTGCACTCCACCCCCGGGCCCGTCGAGCCGCGCGTGCGGCACCTCGCGGCGCCGGTCGCGGCGCGGCTGCTGACCGAGCAGTCCCTGCGCGCGCGCGCCGCCCGCGCGGTCGCCGGCCCCGAGCGCTGGATGACGGGGACCCCTCCCGCCTGAGCCCCGCGCGGACCCGGCCCCGCACCCGCCCGGGTGCTCGGCGGGCTCCGCGCGTGGTCGGGTCCCGCGACCGCCCCCCTCCCGCTCCCGCCGAGCCGCGCGTCCCCGCTGTCCGCTGGCACCGTCCCGCGCGCTGCCGGGTCCACCCGGTGCTCCCGACCCCTCCCCGCGCCGGACCCGCGCCCTCCGCGGTGCTCGCGCAGGACGGGGCGAGCAGCACGGGCGGACGTCCTGAGCGGATGGGGACGGGACGGGGTGCCGGGCGTCCGGAGCCCGCCGGACGCACCCGGGTGCGCAGCTGCAGCCGGTCGCGGGCGGAGAGCCCGGCGCACCGACCCGGTCCCGGCCGCGGAACCCGACCCCGCGTGGACCCGGTGGACCCGGAAGGCCCCGGAGGACCCCTCAGCCCTCGGCGGTGGCCCGCCCCGCCAGGCGCCCGTGCAGGGCCGCGGTGGGGGCGTTCATGCCGACGATGCCCACCTCGGTGCCGCGGGCGGCGTACTTCTGCCGCACGGCGTCGAGGGCGGCGACGCTGGAGGCGTCCCAGACGTGCGCGTCGCTGAAGTCGATCGTGACGCGCCGCGGGTCGCGGGCGTAGTCGAACTGGCCGACCAGGTCGCCGGAGGAGGCGAAGAAGAGCTGCCCGTGCACGTGGTACGTGCGGTGGCCGCCGTCGGCGTCGAGGTCGCTGGTGAGGGTGACCAGGTGCGCGACGCGGCGGGCGAAGAGCACGCACGCCAGCAGGGTGCCGCCCAGCACGCCGTAGGCGAGGTTGTGGGTGAGCAGCACGATCACGACGGTGAGCAGCATGACGGAGGTCTCGCTGCGCGGCATGGCGCGCAGGGTGGAGGGGCGCACGCTGTGCCAGTCGAAGGCGCCGTAGCAGACGAGGAACATCACGGCCACGAGCGCGGCCATGGGGATGCGGGCGACGACGTCGCCGAGGCCGACGACGAGCACGAGCAGGAACGCGCCGGCGAGGAAGGTGGACAGGCGGGTGCGGGCGCCGGAGACCTTGACGTTGATCATGGTCTGGCCGATGACGGCGCAGCCGCCCATGCCGCCGAAGAGGCCGGTGGCGATCTGCGCGGTGCCCTGGCCGATGGACTCGCGGGTCTTGGAGGAGCGGGTGTCGGTGATCTCGTCGACGAGCGTGGCCGTCATGAGGGACTCCATGAGCCCCACGAGCGCCACGCCCACGGCGTAGGGGGCGATGGTGCGCAACGTGTCCAGGGTGAGGGGCACGTCGGGCAGGCCGAGGGCGGGCAGGGTGCGCGGCAGGGCGCCCTCGTCGCCGACGGTGGGCACGTGCACGCCCGCGAGGACGGTGAAGGCGGTGAGGGCGACGACGGTGACCAGCGGCGCGGGCACCGAGCGCAGCACCTTCGGCACGGTGACGAGCAGGGCGAGGCCGGCGGCGAGCACGGCCCACACCTGCCAGCCGACCCCGCGCAGGTTGGGCAGCTGGGCCAGGAAGATGGAGATCGCCAGGGCGTTGACGAAGCCGGTCATGACGCTGCGCGGCACGAAGCGCATGAGGCGGGCGGCGCCGAGCAGGCCCAGGGCGATCTGCAGGACCCCGGCGAGCAGGATCGCGGCGACCAGGTACCCGGCGCCGTGGGCGTGCGAGAGGGGCGCGACGACGAGGGCGACGGCGCCGGTGGCGGCGGAGATCATCGCGGGCCGGCCCCCGACGACGGAGGTGACGACGCCCATGACGAAGGAGGAGATGAGCCCGACGCGCGGGTCCACGCCGGCGACGAGGGAGAAGGAGATCGCCTCGGGCACCAGCGCCAGGGCCACGACGAGGCCGGCCAGGACCTCGGTGCGCAGCGTCGCGGGGGAGCGCGCCCAGGCGGGCAGGTGCAGGGCCGGGCGGGCGGGGGTGGGCACCGCACGACTCTAACCAAGCGTGAGGGTCGTGCGGCGCCCGTGCGGTCCCGTCCCGCGGCGGCCTCAGCGGGGGGCGCCCCCGGAACCGCGCCCGCGCAGCTGGCCGACCACGGACTCGATCTTGCGCCGCGTGGCGGGGTCCTTGGCCGCCGCCTGCGCGCGCCGGGTCGCCTCCTGCGTGAGCTTGCGCCCCTGCGGGGTGGACAGGAACTTCGTCACCTTGCCGAGCAGCCCTCCGGCCACTGCTACCGCCTCCTCCTGGTGCGTGCGGTGCTGTCCGTGGGGGAACGTTCTCGCGCGCCCCGCGGTGCCGCCACCGGAGGGGTGGCGCCGGAGGGGTGGCGCGGGAGGGGTGGCGCCGGGGCGCTCAGCCCTTGCGCAGGACGACGGCGACGTCGGTGACGGTGAAGAGGAACTCGCCGGCGCGCGCGCTGCGGCGCAGGTCCTCGATCCAGCCGGCGGCGCGGGCGGCCAGGCCCGGGTCGTCGGCGACGGCGGCCAGGACGCCGGTGGCGACCTTCCAGGCCACCGAGCCCTCGTCGAAGCGGCGGTGCGGGTCGGCCCAGGAGTGCACGGACTCCACGGTGAAGGGGCTGCGGGCGGCGTGCCGCAGCAGCTTGCGGCCGGCGAAGCCGTCCACGGGGGAGCCGCCGGCGGGGGCGTGGGCGACGAAGCGGTCCAGCAGGGTGCGGGTGAGGGCGTCGTCGTCGCTGGTGAACAGGGCCGTGTCCCAGTCGGAGTGGGCCAGCACGGCCGTGCCGCCGGGGCGCAGCACGCGGTGCACCTCGGCGAGGTGGGCGTCGACGTCGTGCAGGTGCTCGACGGCGTTGAGGGAGACGGCCACGTCGGCGGCGGCGTCCTCCAGGGGGAGGTCCTCCAGGTCGGCGATGTGGGCGCGCACCCGCTCGTCGAGGAGCAGGTCGTCGTCGAGGGTGGAGCCGACGTCGACGGCGTGCACGAGGCGCGGGCGGGCGTGCAGCAGGGCGCGGGTGGTGCGGCCGGTGCCGCAGGCCAGGTCCACCGCGACCGAGCCCTCGAAGGGGCGGGCGAGCGTGGCGACGTTCTCGAAGCGGCCCACAGCAGGAGGGTAGGCCCTGCGGGTGCGGCACCGCCGGGCGGTGGGCCCCCGCCGGGAGGGCGTCCGCCGCCGCCGTCCACGTCGCTGCGTCACCTGTGAGCAGCGCTGCGTGAAGGGTTCGGCCCGCCGTACCCCCGGACGGGGAGTCTTGCCGGGCAGAACCGCATATCACGCTCCGTGCTGGAGGGCCTGTAGTAGCCTCGGCACGCACCTCGACGGGGATCCGGCGGCGCGAATTCGTGGGGGGTTCGATCCGCGGCCGGTGAGCGTCTCCGAGTGCTGCCCCCACCTGTCCAGGCGCCGCGACCCGCGGCGGCCGGTCGACGTCCGTCGGATCGAGTGGGGGAACAACTGACGATGAGCGCTGCGACGCCCGTGTCCGAGATCCCGGTGGTCATCCTCTGCGGAGGCATGGGCACCAGGCTGCGCGAGGCCAGCGAGAAGCTGCCCAAGCCGCTGGTCGACATCGGCGGCCGGCCGATCCTGTGGCACATCATGAAGCTCTACAGCTCGCACGGCTTCCGCAAGTTCGTGCTGTGCCTGGGGTACAAGAGCGACCTCATCAAGCGCTACTTCCTGGACTACCGGATCAACGCCGGCGACTTCACGCTGAACCTCTCCTCGCAGGACGCCCCGACCTACCACACCAACGGTGTGCAGGAGGACTGGGAGATCACCTTCGTCGAGACGGGCCTGACCACCGCGACCGCGGCCCGCATCAAGCGCGTCGAGCAGCACCTGACCGCCGACAAGTTCCTGCTGACCTACGGCGACGGCCTCGGCGACGTCGACATCGCCAAGACGCTGCGCGACCACGAGGCCGGCGGCCGCCTGGCCACCGTCACCGCGGTGCACCCCAGCTCGCGCTACGGCGAGATGCACGTCACCGGCGACACCGTCACCGAGTTCAACGAGAAGCCGACCCTGGCCGACGGCTGGGTCAACGGCGGGTTCTTCGTCTTCGACCGCGCGTTCGCGGACAAGTACCTCGAGGACGACCCGGACATGATGCTGGAGCAGGCCCCGCTGCAGCGCGTGGCGCGCGACGGCCAGCTGACCGTCTCCCAGCACGAGGGCTACTGGCTGGGCATGGACACCTTCCGCGAGTGGACCGAGTTCAACAAGCTCTGGGACTCCGGCAAGGCCCCGTGGAAGACCTGGGAAGACTGAGCACCGAGGAACCGGAGAACCACCCGTGAAGATCGTCGTCACCGGCACCGAGGGCTACCTCGGCTGCCTGCTCGCCCCGACCCTGCTCGACGCCGGCCACTCGGTGCTGGGCATCGACACCGGCTACTACCGCAACGGCTGGCTGTACAACGGCGTCTCCGCCTCCGTGGAGACCCTGGCCAAGGACATCCGCCACGTCACCGAGGCCGACCTCGCCGGCGCCGACGCCGTGGTGCACATGGCCGAGCTGTCCAACGACCCGCTGGGCGAGCTCATCCCCGACGTCACGTTCACCGTGAACCACAAGGGCTCGGTGCGCCTGGCCGAGACCGCCAAGCGCGCCGGCGTGCAGCGCTTCGTCTACATGAGCTCCTGCTCGGTGTACGGCGTGGCCGAGGACACCGTCGACGAGACCTCGCCGGTGAACCCGCAGACCGCCTACGCCGAGTGCAAGGCGCTCGTCGAGCGCGACGTGGCCCCGCTGGCCGACGACGACTTCTCGCCGACGTTCATGCGCAACGCCACCGCCTACGGCGCCTCGCCGCGCCAGCGCTTCGACATCGTGCTGAACAACCTCGCGGGCCTGGCGTACACCACCGGCGAGATCGCCATGACCTCCGACGGCTCGCCCTGGCGGCCGCTGGTGCACGGCCTGGACATCGCCAAGTCGATCCGCGCGGTGCTCGACGCCCCGCGCGAGGCGGTCCACAACCAGGTCTTCAACGTGGGCGACTCCAAGCAGATCTACCGCGTGCGCGAGATCGCCGAGGCCGTCGGGCGCGCGCTGCCCGAGGCGCGCGTCACCTTCGGGCAGAGCAACGGCGACAACCGCAGCTACAAGGTGAACTTCGACAAGATCCACGCCGCGCTGCCGGGCTTCTCCTGCGACTGGGACGCCGACAAGGGCGCCGCCCAGCTCGTCGAGGTCTTCCGGGCCATCGACCTGGACCGGGAGACCTTCACCGGCCGCGGGCACACCCGCCTGAAGCAGCTGGAGCACCTCATCAAGACCGAGCAGCTCGACAAGGACCTCTTCTGGCGCAGCTTCGCCGGCTCGGAGGGCTCGGCCGCGTGAAGATCACCACCACCGACGTCGAGGGCGTCGCGATCGTCGACCTCGAGGAGCGCGCCGACGAGCGCGGGTTCTTCGCCCGCACCTTCTGCCGCGACGAGTTCGAGGCGGCCGGGCTGGTGCCCGCCGTGGAGCAGTGCAACCTGTCGTACAACCACCTCGCGGGCACGCTGCGCGGCATGCACACCCAGGTCGACCCCGCCCCGGAGGCCAAGCTGGTGCGCTGCACCGCCGGCGCCATCCAGGACGTCATCGTCGACCTGCGCCCCGGCTCGCCCACGTACCTGAAGCACGTGGCCGTGGAGCTGAGCGCGCAGAACCGCCGCGCCCTGTACGTCCCGCCGTACTTCGCGCACGGCTACCTCACGCTGACCGACGGCGCCGAGGTCGTGTACCAGGTCAGCCAGAAGTACACCCCGGGCACCGAGCGCGGCCTGCGCTGGGACGACCCGGACCTGGCGCTGCCCTGGGCGCGCGACGTGGCCGTCATCAGCGAGAAGGACGAGAGCTGGACGCTGCTGGCCGACGGGGCGGTGCTGTCGTGATCATCGTCGACAACGCCCTCAAGCAGCGCCAGGCCGAGGGCCGCCCGATCCGCGTGGCCCTGGTGGGCGCCGGGTTCATGGGCCGCGGCGTGGTCAACCAGGTCGTCAACTCCGTGCCCGGCATGGACCTGGTCGCCATCGCCAACCGCACCGTGTCCAAGGCGCGCGACGCCTACGAGCAGGCCGGGCTGACCGGCGTGGTCGAGGCCGACGACGCCGCCGCGGTGGACCGCGCGATCTCCGCCGGCCGCCCCGTGGTGTCCGCCTCGTACGAGGCGGTCGTCGACGCCGGCCAGGTCGAGGCCGTCGTGGAGGCCACCGGCAACACCGAGTACGGCGCCCACGTCGTCGTGCGGGCCATCGAGGCCGGCAAGCACGTCGTGCTGCTCAACGCCGAGGTCGACGGCACCGCCGGCCTGGCGCTGCGCAAGCGCGCCGAGAAGGCCGGCGTCGTCTACACCGGCGCCGACGGCGATCAGCCCGGCGTGCAGATGAACCTGCTGCGCTTCGTGCGCTCCATCGGCGTCACGCCGCTGGTGGCCGGCAACATCAAGGGCCTGCAGGACGAGTACCGCAACCCCACCACCCAGGAGGGGTTCGCGCGGAAGTGGGGCCAGGACCCGTACATGGTGACGAGCTTCGCCGACGGCACGAAGGTGTCGTTCGAGCAGGCCCTCGTCGCCAACGCGGCCGGGTTCACGGTGGAGCAGCGCGGCATGCGCGGCGCCGACCACCACGGGCACGTCGACGAGCTGACGGGGAAGTACGACGTCGAGCGGCTCAAGGAGCTCGGCGGCGTCGTGGACTACGTCGTGGGCGCCAAGCCGGGCCCGGGCGTGTACGTCCTGGGCACGCACGACGACCCCAGGCAGCAGCACTACCTCAACCTGTACAAGCTGGGCGAGGGACCGCTGTACTCGTTCTACACGCCGTACCACCTGTGCCACTTCGAGGTCCCGCTGACCGTGGCGCGCGCGGTGCTCTTCCGCGACGCCGCGATCGTCCCGGGCGACGAGGTCAAGGTCGAGGTCGTCACCACCGCCAAGACCGACCTGAGCGCCGGCAAGGTGATCGACCGCCTCGGCGGGTACGACACCTACGGCGTGGCCGAGAGCTACGGGGTGACCAGGGCGCAGGACCTCCTGCCCATGGGCGTGGCCGAGGGCTGCACCCTCAAGCGCGACGTGAAGAAGGACGAGGTCCTCACCTACGACGACGTCGTCCTGCCCGAGGGCCGGCTCATCGACGCCCTGCGCGCCGAGCAGGCCGCGATCCTCGCCGGCTGACGCACCCCGCCCCGGACGCCCGCCCGACCACCCGGTCGCGGCGGGCGTCCGCGTCCCCGGCGCCGCCCGGGCCGCCCCGGTGCCCGCCCGCGCGCGGGGTTAGGGTTCCGCGGTGAACTCCGCCGGCCGCCTGGACGTCGCCGTCGTCGGCGCCGGGCGCGTGGGCCCCGTGCTCGGCGCGGCGCTGCGCGCCGCCGGGCACCGCGTCACCGGGATCGCCGCGCGCACCCGCGCCGCCGCCGAGCGCGTGGAGGCGCTGCTGCCGGGCGTGCCGTGGGTCGAGCCCGCGCAGGCGTTCACCGCCGACCTGGTGCTGCTGGCCGTGCCCGACGACGCCCTGGCCCCGCTGGCCGCGCGGCTGGCCCCCGCCGCCCGCCCCGGGCAGCTCGTCGCGCACACCTGCGGCCTGCACGGCACCGCGGTGCTGGCCCCGCTGACCGCGGCCGGTGCGATGCCCGCCGCCCTGCACCCGGCGATGACGTTCACCGGCACCTCCCTGGACCTGGGCCGCCTGCGCGGCGCCGCGGTCGCCGTCACCGTGCCGCCGCTGCTGCTGCCCGTGGCCGAGGCGCTGGTGCGCGAGTGGGGCGCGGTGCCCGTGCCGGTGGCCGAGGAGGACCGCCCGCTCTACCACGCGGCCCTGGCGCACGGCGCGAACCACCTGGTCACCCTCGTCGCGCAGGCGCTGGACGCCGCGCGCGGGGCCGTGGGCGAGGCCGCGCCCGAGGTGCTGCGCCCCCTGCTGGCCGCCGCGCTGGACAACGCGCTGAGCGCCGGCAGCGCCGCCCTGACCGGGCCGGTCGCGCGCGGCGACGCCGGCACCGTCGCCGCCCACCTGCGCGTGCTCGCCGAGCGCGCGGGGGAGGGCACCGCCGCCACGTACGCGCGGCTGGCCGCCGTCGCGGCCGAGCGCGCGCAGGCCGCCGGGCGGCTGGACGCCGCGGCCGCCGGCGCCGTGCGCGCGGCCGTGGCGGCCGCCGAGGACCACCGGGCCGCTCGCGCCCGGGACGGGGAGGAGCTGGACCGTGGGTGAACTGGTCGTCGCGCGCACGCGGGCGGAGCTGAGCGCCGCCCGGGCGCAGCTGGAGGGGCCGGTCGCGGTCGTCATGACGATGGGCGCGCTGCACGCCGGGCACGCCCGCCTGGTCGCCGCCGCGCGCGAGCGCGCCGCCTCCGTCGTGGTGACGGTGTTCCTCAACCCGCTGCAGTTCGGGCCGAACGAGGACCTGGCCCGCTACCCGCGCACCCTGGACGAGGACCTGCGCCTGGCCGCCGCGCACGGCGCGGACCTGGTCTTCGCCCCCGGCCCCGACGTCGTCTACCCCGACGGCGACCCTGGCGTGCGGGTCAGCGCCGGCCCGCTGGGCGCGGTGCTGGAGGGCGCCAGCCGCCCGGGCCACTTCGACGGCGTGCTCACCGTCGTGGCCAAGCTGCTGCACCTGACGCGCGCCGACCTGGCGTTCTTCGGGCAGAAGGACGCCCAGCAGCTGCTGCTCGTGCGCCGCATGGTCCGCGACCTGGACCTGGGCGTGGAGGTCGTGGCCGTGCCCACCGTGCGCGAACCCGACGGCCTGGCGATGTCCAGCCGCAACCGCTACCTCACCCCCTTCGACCGGGAGGTCGCGCTCGTGCTGCAGCGCGCCCTGGCCGCCGGCGCGGCCGCCGCCGCCGAGGGCCCCAGCGCGGTGCGCCGCGCCGCGCGCGACGTGCTCGTCGCCGAGCCCGCCGCCCGCGTGGACTACCTGGCGCTGGTCGACCCGCACGACCTGGCGGACCTGCCCGAGCACCACCGCGGCGAGGCGCTGCTGGCGGTGGCCGCCCGGGTGGGCTCCACCCGCCTGATCGACAACGTCCCCCTCGTCGTCGGCCGCGCCGGGGGCTGAGCCCGGCGCCGGTCCGGGGACCGGGGACCGGGGACCGGGGGCCTCCCGGGCGCGCGGGCGTCCGGGGCCGCCCCCGCGCGCGGATAGCCTGGGGCGGTGAGCGAGGCGCAGCAGGCAGAACCGGTGGACGCGGGCGAGGGGTTCGAGGACCTGCCCGAGCAGGTGCGGGTCCGCCGCGAGAAGCGCGAGCGCATCCTCGCCGCCGGCGGGGAGGCGTACCCGGTCGCCGTGCCGCGCACGCACTCCCTGGCGCAGGTGCGCGAGGGCTGGGCGCACCTGCAGCCCGGCGAGGAGACCGACGACGTCGTGGGCGTGACCGGGCGCGTGGTGTTCCTGCGCGGCACCGGCAAGCTGGTGTTCGCGACCCTGCAGGAGGGCGACGGCACCCGCCTGCAGGCGATGCTCTCGCGCGACGGCGTCGGCGAGGAGGCGCTGGCCGGCTGGAAGTCCGACGTCGACCTCGGCGACGTCGTGTTCGTGCGCGGTCGGGTGATCTCCTCCAAGCGCGGGGAGCTGTCGGTGATGGCCGACTCGTGGGCGATGGCCGCCAAGGCCCTGCGCCCGCTGCCGGTGCTGCACAAGGAGCTGTCCGAGGAGGCGCGCGTGCGCCAGCGCTACGTCGACCTCATCGTGCGCGAGCAGGCCCGCACCAACGTGCGCGCCCGCTCGGCCGTGGTGCGCTCGCTGCGCAGCACCCTGGAGGACCGCGGGTTCCTGGAGGTGGAGACCCCGATGCTGCAGGTGCAGCACGGCGGCGCCAGCGCCCGGCCGTTCGTCACCCGCTCGAACGCCTTCGACACCGACCTGTACCTGCGCATCGCCCCCGAGCTGTTCCTCAAGCGCTGCGTCGTCGGCGGCATCGAGCGCGTGTTCGAGATCAACCGCAACTTCCGCAACGAGGGCGCGGACTCCACGCACTCCCCGGAGTTCGCGATGCTCGAGGCGTACCAGGCCTGGGGCGACTACGACTCCATCGGCGAGCTGACCCGGACCCTGGTGCAGACCGCCGCGCAGGAGGCGTTCGGCACGCAGGTCGTCACCCTGGCCGACGGCACCGAGTACGACCTGGGCGGCGAGTGGGCCTCCCTGTCCATGTACCCCTCGCTGTCGGCCTCGCTGGGGGAGGAGATCACCCCGGACACCCCCCGCGAGCACCTCATCGCCCTCGCGGAACGCCTGGGAATCGCCGTGGACACCGTCCGCTGGACCCACGGAAAGCTCGTCGAGGAACTGTGGGAACACCGCATCGCCGATTCCCTGGAATCCCCGACCTTCGTGCGCGACTTCCCCGTGGAAACCTCCCCGCTGGTGCGCGCGCACCGCACGCTGCCCGGCGTGGTGGAGAAGTGGGACCTGTACGTGCGCGGTTTCGAGCTGGCCACCGGGTACTCCGAGCTCGTCGACCCGGTCGTGCAGCGCGAGCGCTTCACCGAGCAGGCCCGCCTGGCCGCCCTGGGCGACGACGAGGCCATGCGCATCGACGAGGACTTCCTGCGCGCCCAGGAGCACGGGATGCCCCCCTGCGGCGGCATGGGCATGGGCATCGACCGCCTGCTCATGGCCCTGACCGGCCTCGGGATCCGCGAGACCATCACCTTCCCGCTGGTCAAGCCGCGCTGAGCCGGCACCGGGCGCCCCGCCGGGGGCGCCCGGTGCCGGACGTACCCTGGGGCCGTGGACGTCCTCGCCGCGCTGCTGCCCCCCGCCGGGCTGCTGGTGCTCTTCCTGCTGCTGATGCGCTCGATCCTGCACGCGGACCGCAGGGAGCGCGCCGCCGCCGCGCGCGCCCGCGCCGACCGCGAGCGGGAAAAGGCCCCGCACGACGGCTCCCCTTCCTGAGCGGGCCTTGAAGCCCTTTTGACAAGAATGCGGGAAAGGCGCCACACTCCCCTTCGGCGGCCGCATTCCCGCGAGCGCCCCGATTCGACCCCGAAAGGGTGCTCCCAGCGATGGCTCAAAAGGTCCAGGTCCTGCTCGTCGACGACATCGACGGTGGCGACGCCGCGGAGACGGTGACGTTCTCGCTGGACGGCGTGGACTACGAGATCGACCTGTCCGAGGAGCACGCCGGCGCCCTGCGCGAGGCCATGGCGACCTGGGTGGGCCACGCCCGCAAGGTCAGCGGCCGCTCCTCCGGCGCCTCGCGCCGCTCGGCCCCGCGCGAGCGCGCCCAGGGCCGCTCCTCCTCCACCCCCTCCGGCCCCTCGCGCGACACCGGCGCCGTGCGCACCTGGGCCAAGGAGAACGGCTACACCGTCTCCGACCGCGGCCGCATCTCCGCCGACGTGCTGCAGGCCTACGACGACGCCCACCAGGAGGGCTGAGCCCGCCGCGCCCCCCGGCTGACCACGGCCGCGCCCCCGACCGACGGGGGGCGCGGCCGTCGTCGTCCCGGCGGCGCCGGTGGGGGTACCCGCACCGCGACTCCCGGTGGATGCCGGCGCCGGCGCGGGCGCGGCAGGCTGGGGCCGTCCCGTTCACGACCCCGGAAGGGCCAGCTCATGATCGAAGCGGTCGGCCTGCGCAAGGTGTACGGCAAGAAGGTGGCCGTGCACGACCTGAGCTTCACCGTCCGGCCCGGCATCGTCACGGGCTTCCTCGGGCCCAACGGCTCCGGCAAGTCCACGACCATGCGGATGGTCGTCGGCCTGGACCGGCCCACGGCCGGGCACGTCCTGGTGGACGGCGTGCCCTTCACCCGGCAGCGCGCGCCGCTGTCCGCGGTCGGCGCGCTGCTGGACGCCAAGGCGGTGCACACCGGCCGCTCGGCGCTGAACCACCTGCGGGCGATGGCCGCCACGGCCGGCGTCCCGCGCCGCCGCGTCGACGAGGTGATCGACCTCGTGGGCCTGCGCGAGGTCGCGTCCAAGCGCGCCGGCGGCTTCTCCCTGGGCATGGGCCAGCGCCTGGGCATCGCCTCCGCGCTGCTGGGCGACCCCTCGACGGTCCTGTTCGACGAGCCCGTCAACGGCCTGGACCCCGACGGCATCCTGTGGATCCGCAACCTCATGAAGGACCTCGCCGCCCAGGGGCGGGCGGTCTTCGTCTCCTCGCACCTGATGAGCGAGATGGCGCTGACGGCCGAGCACCTCGTCGTCATCGGCCGCGGCCGGCTCATCGCCGACGAGAGCGTGCGCTCCTTCGTGGACCGGGTGCAGCCGCGCGGCGTGGTCGTGCGCTCCCCGCAGGTCGACGAGCTGACCGAGCTGGTGCGCGCGGCCGGCGGCAGGATCAGCCCGGTCGGCGACGGCTCCTTCGACGTGCGGGACCTGACGGCCGAGCGCATCGGCGACGCGGCGGCCGCGCGCGGGGTGGCCCTGCACGAGCTGACCACCGTCAAGGCCTCCCTGGAGGAGGCGTTCATGGAGCTGACGGCCGACGCGGTGGAGTACCAGGCGCACGCCGGCGCCGGTGCGTCCCCCACGCCCCCCGCGGCCCCGGCCGCTCCCGTCCCGCCGCCGGCGACCGCCGGTGCGCACGCCCCCGCCCGTGAGGAGGTGTCGCGGTGAGCAGCGCGACCGCGTCCCTGAGCAAGACCGTCCCGCAGTACGCCGGCACCCCCTACCGGGTGACCTTCCCCGGCCTGGTCCGCTCGGAGTGGATCAAGTTCTGGAGCGTGCGCTCCGTCGTGGTGACGGTGCTGCTGTCCGTCGTGGCGATCGTCGCGCTGGGCACCCTGCTCTCCTGGGCGGTGGCCTCCTCGATCGCCGACCCCGCGCCCGGCCGCACGCCCGGCCCGCCCGGCGTGGACGCCACCGGCGCCTCGATGCAGGGCGCGCAGATCGCCAGCCTGGTGCTGGCCGCCGTCGGCGTCATCGTCATCGCCGGGGAGTACTCCACCGGCATGATCCGCACGTCCTTCACCACCGCGCCCGGCCGCCTGGGCGTCTACGCCGCCAAGGCCCTGGTGCTGGCCGTCTCCGTGGCGCTGGCCTCGGGCGTGGCCGTCCTCGCCGCCTTCCTCCTCGGCCAGGCGGTGCTGGGCACTCAGGACGCCGGGGTCTCCCTCGGCGACGAGGGCGTGCTGCGGGCCGTCCTCGGCCACGTGGTGATGATCGTCGGCTTCGCCCTGGCCGGGCTCGGGCTGGGGGCGCTGATGCGCAACTCCGCCGGCGCCATCTGCACGATCATCGCCGCGATCTTCGTCGTCCCGCTGCTGCTGATGCTCGTGCCGGAGTCCTGGGGCGGGGAGACGGTCCGCGAGTACTGGTTCTCCAACTCGATCACGGGGATGACCTCCGTCTCGCCGGCCCCGGCCTACCTGGAGCCGCTGCCCGGCGCGCTCGTCTTCGCCGCCTGGGTCGCGGTCCTGCTGGGCCTGGGCGCGCTGTCCCTGAGGACCCGGGACGTCTGAGCCGGCCACCGCGTCCCGCACGGGGGGCGGTCGCGCTCACCGCGGTGCGCCCG
>NZ_JBJLSG010000038.1:0-37269 GCF_050871925.1 Kineococcus gurbantunggutensis | reverse complement strand
ACACCCCCCCCCCCCCCGCCCCGCCCCCACCCCCGCCCCCCCCACCCCCCCCCGGGCCCGCCCCCCCCCCGCCGGGGGGCGGGGCCCCCGGGCGGGTGCTCACGGGGCGGCGTGCTCCGCGGCGAAACCCTGCTCGGCGCGGCGGACGCTCCACACCCGCACGTCCTTGCCGCCGGCGCCGCCCATCTTCTCGTGCACGCGCGCGTGCCCGTCCAGCACGCGGCCGATCCCGACGACCTCGTGGACGTGCCCGCCGTGCGTGACGCGGAAGGAGGTCTCCCCCGCGAAGTCCTCCAGGTCGCGCGGGGCCCGCCCGCGCACCTCGTCGACGACGTAGACCTGCCCGGAGACGACGGGCCCGGTGCTCAGCTCGCTCATGGTTGAACTCCCCCGACGGTGGCTGCTGGTGGCAGGGAGTCTGCGCCACGCGGCGGCCAGTGACCAGGGTCCGCCGGGAGAACGTCCGGTGCAGGTCGTGGGCGGGCGGGGGGCCTCAGAGCTTCTCGACGGGTGCGTAGCGCAGCAGCAGGCGCTTGGTGCCCTCGCCGCGGAAGTCCACGTGCGCGACGGTCTTGTCGCCCTCGCCCTCCAGGCGCACCACGGTGCCCAGCCCGAAGCTGTCGTGGGTGACCCGGTCCCCGGGGGCCAGGCTGATGACGGGGCGGCTGCCGGCCGAGCGCGCCACCGGCCGCGACGGCGCGCGCAGCGCCGGGGAGGTGGTGGAGGAGACCGCGAACGCGGCCTCGCCGCGGCGCCAGTCCAGCAGGTCCCCCGGCACGTCGTCGAGGAAGCGGCTGGCGGGGTACTGCTGCGGGGCGCCCCACGCGCTGCGCACCGCCGAGCGCGACAGGTACAGCCGCTCGCGGGCGCGGGTCAGCCCCACGTACGCCAGGCGGCGCTCCTCGGCGAGCTGGTCGGGGTCGCCCAGGGAGCGCTGGTGCGGGAACGTGCCGTCCTCCATGCCGGTGAGGAAGACGACGGGGAACTCCAGGCCCTTGGCGGTGTGCAGGGTCATCAGCGTGACCACGCCGGTGCCGTCGTCCCCCTCGGGGATCTGGTCGGCGTCGGCGACGAGCGAGACGCGCTCCAGGAAGTCGGACAGGGTGCCGTCGGGGTCGGCGTCGGAGAACTCCTCGGCCACCGCGACGAGCTCGGCGAGGTTCTCCACGCGGGACTCGTCCTGCGGGTCGCCGCTGGCGCGCAGCTCGGCGAGGTAGCCGGTCTGCTCCAGCACCGCCTGCAGGACGGTGGCCGGGGAGGCCCCGGACTCCGCCAGCGTGCGCAGGTCCGCGATCAGCTGCGCGAAGCCCTTCACGGCGTTCAGGGAGCGGGCGACCAGGCCCACCGCCTCGTCGGCGCGCTCCAGCGCCTGCCCGAACGGGATGCGCTCGCGCTCGGCGAGCACGGCCAGCGCCGCCTCGGCGCGCTCGCCGATGCCGCGCTTGGGCACGTTGAGCACCCGGCGCAGGTTCACCGTGTCGTCGGGGTTGTCCAGCACGCGCAGGTAGGCCACCGCGTCCTTGACCTCGCGGCGCTCGTAGAAGCGGGTGCCGCCGACGACCTTGTAGGGCAGGCCGGTGCGGATGAACACCTCCTCCAGCGCCCGGGACTGCGCGTTGGTGCGGTAGAACACCGCGACGTCGCCGTGGCGCACGCCGGCGGTGTCGTGCAGGCGGTCCACCTCGTCGGCGACGAACTGCGCCTCGCCGTGCTCGTCGTCGGCGACGTAGCCGACGATCTTCTCGCCCGCCCCGGCGGCGGTCCACAGGTTCTTCGCGCGGCGGTCGGTGTTGACCTTGATGACCTCGTTGGCCGCGGTGAGGATCGTCTGCGTGGAGCGGTAGTTCTGCTCCAGCAGCACCGTGCGGGCGTCGGGGTAGTCCTTCTCGAACTCGGCGATGTTGCGGATCGTGGCGCCGCGGAAGGCGTAGATCGACTGGTCGGCGTCGCCGACGACGGTCAGCTCGGCCGGCGGCACCGCCAGGCCGTGCTCGCCGCGGGCGGCGGCCTCGGTGACCGAGCCGCCGACGAGCTCGCGCACCAGCACGTACTGGGCGTGGTTGGTGTCCTGGTACTCGTCGACCAGGACGTGGCGGAAGCGGCGGCGGTAGTGCTCGGCGACGTCGGGGAACGCCTGCAGCAGGTGGACGGTCGACATGATGAGGTCGTCGAAGTCCACGGCGTGCGCCTGCCGCAGCCGCTGCTGGTAGGAGCGGTACACCTGCGCGAGGACCTTCTCCACGGGCGTGGCGGTCTCCGCGGCGGCGCGCTCGGCGTAGGTCTCCTCGTCGACCAGCTCGTTCTTGAGGTTGGAGACCATCGCGCTCAGGGCGCGCGGGGCGTGCTTCTTGGGGTCCAGCTCCAGCTCGCGCACGACCATGGCCATCAGGCGCTGGGAGTCGGCGGAGTCGTAGATGGAGAACGACGAGCGCATCCCCAGGGTCGCCGCCTCGCGGCGCAGGATGCGCACGCACGCGGAGTGGAAGGTGGACACCCACATGCTGCGCGCGCCCACCCCGACGACGTCGCCGGCCAGGGCGGCCACGCGCTCGCGCATCTCGGCGGCGGCCTTGTTGGTGAAGGTGATCGCCAGGACCTGCCCGGCGGTGGCGCCGCGCTCGGCGAGCAGGTACGCCACGCGGTGGGTCAGCACCCGCGTCTTGCCCGAGCCGGCACCGGCGACGATGAGCAGCGGGGAGCCCGCGTGCACGACCGCCTCGCGCTGCTGCGGGTTCAGCCCGGCCAGCAGGGCCGCGCCGCGGTCGCCGGCGCTCGCTGCGGTGCCCGGCGCGGGCTCGCCCGGGCCGCCGAGGGGGAGGTCGTCGAACAGAGTGCTCATCGTGCCCCCAGGGTAGGCCCGGCGGCGGACACCCCCCGGCGCGCGCGCCGCGGTCGGCCGCGGTGCACTGGGAGGGCGGCCGGCGGGGACCGCCGCGGTCCACCCCGGTCCACGACGGACCACCGCGGTCCCGACCGGTCTACCCTGGTCCGGTGCCCCGCCAGACCCGAGAGCAGATCGACGAGGAGATCCTCGACACCGCCGCGGCGCTCTTCGCCCGCCACGGCTTCGACCAGACCTCCGTGCAGCGCGTCGCCGACGCCACCGGCTACTCCAAGACCGGGCTGCTGCACCGCTTCCCCACCAAGGAGGCCCTGCAGGCGGCCGCGCTGGCGATGACGCTGACGCACGTGCGCCGCGTCGTGGACGGGGTCGCCGCCACCGCGCCCGGCGCCGGGGGGGGGGGGCCCCCCCCGCCCCCCCCCCCCCCCCCCCCCCCCCCCCCCCCCCCCCCCCCCCCCCCCCCCCCCCCCCCCCCCCACCGCGCCGTCGTCACCGCCCTGGCCGACCTGGCGCTGTCGCGCCCCGGCTTCACCGCCCTGGCGCTGTCCTCCGTCAGCACCGCCGACGACGCCCGCGCCCAGCAGCTCGA
Organism: Kineococcus gurbantunggutensis; assembly: GCF_050871925.1. NCBI lineage: Bacteria > Bacillati > Actinomycetota > Actinomycetes > Kineosporiales > Kineosporiaceae > Kineococcus > Kineococcus gurbantunggutensis. The sequence continues at coordinate 33,838 of NZ_JBJLSG010000038.1, read as the reverse complement.
GGAGCTCGGCGCCGCCCTCTTCGAGGCGTTCGCCGCCGCCCCCGGGGCCGGTGCCGAGCGCGCCGTGCGCCTGACGACCTGCCTGGGCGGGCTGGCCACCGCCGCCCTGGCCTGCCGCGACCTCGACGCCCGCGAGGTGCGGCCCCTGCTGGTCGAGGCCGCCGTCGGCGCCCTGGGCCACCCCGCCGCGACCGCCGCGGCCGCCGCGAGCGCCCCGCCCGCCCCCGCGCGCACCGCCGTGCCCGCCCGCGCCTGAGAAGACCCGTCGAGGACCGAGGAGACGAACCCGTGGCCACCTTCCTGCACCGGCTGGGACTGGGGGCGGTGCGCCACCGCCTGGCCGTCCTCGGCGTCTGGGTGCTCGTCCTGCTGGGCACCGGCGTCGGCGCCGCCACCCTGGCCGGCTCCACCGTGAACACCTTCGAGATCCCCGGGCAGGAGTCCACCACCGCCCTGGGCCTGATCGACGAGCGCTTCGGCGGGGGCGCCACCGGGGCGAGCGCGCAGGTGGTCCTGCAGGCCCCCGGCGACGAGCTCGTCACCGCGCCGGAGAACGCCCTCGCCGTCGGGGCGGTCGTCGCCGGGCTGCGCGGGCTGGAGGGCGTCGCCGCCGCCACGGACCCGCTGGACCCGGCCGCCCCGGCGGTCTCCCCCGACCAGCGCGCCGCCTACAGCACCGTCACCTACGCCGCGCAGGCCCCGGACGTCACCGACGCCCAGCGCGAGGACCTGCTCGCCGTCCTCGACGGCGCCCGCGCCGCCGGGCTGACCGCCGAGGTCACCGGGGAGGCCTCCCAGGCCGTCTCCGAGGTCGGCGGCGCCTCCGAGGCGATCGGCGTGGTCGTCGCCCTCGTCGTGCTGGCCGTCACCTACGGCTCGCTGCTGGCCGCCGGGATGAACCTGCTGACCGCGCTCGTGGGCGTGGCCACCGGGACCCTGGGCATCACCCTGCTCACCGGGTTCGTGGACCTGCAGTCCACCACCCCGATCCTGGCGGTGATGCTCGGCCTGGCCGTGGGCATCGACTACGCCCTCTTCATCGTCACCCGCTTCCGCCACGAGCTGGTGGCCGGCCGCGACGTGCCGGAGGCCGCCGCGACGGCCGTGGGCACCGCCGGCTCGGCGGTGCTGACCGCCGGGCTGACCGTCGTCATCGCCCTGGCGGGGCTGTCGGTGGCGGGCATCCCCTTCCTCACCGAGATGGGCCTGGCCGCCGCCGCCACCGTCGTCGTGGCCGTGCTCGTCGCGCTCACCCTCGTGCCGGCCGCCCTCGGGCTGCTCGGCACCCGCGTCCTGCCCCGGCGGGCGCGCCGGGCGCTGGAGCACCGCGGCGGCCAGCACGTCGCCCCGCCCTCCCCCGACGGCCGCGGCTTCTTCAGCGGCTGGGCGCGCACCGTCACCGGGCGCCGCTGGCCGAGCCTGCTCGCCGCCGCCGTCGTCCTGGGCGCGGTGGCGGTGCCGGTGTTCTCGCTGCGCACCACGCTGAACCAGCTCCCCCCCGACGACAGCACCCAGGCGCGCGCCACCGCGATCCTCTCCGAGCGCTTCGGGCCCGGGGTGACCGGCCCGCTGCTCGTCCTCGTCGACGGCACCGGCGCCCCGCAGCGCGCCGCGCAGGTGCAGCAGGAGGTCGCCGCGCTGCCCGGCGTGGCGCTGGCCGCGCCGGCGCAGCCCAACGCCGACGGCACCGCCGCCCTGGTCACCGTGGTCCCCACCACCGGCCCCGACGAGCAGGCCACCCGCGACCTGGTGCAGGGCATCCGCGACCGCCTGGCCGACGACCCGGGCACCGGCTCGCGCGCCTACGTCACCGGCAGCACCGCGGTGAGCGTGGACGTCTCGCAGACCCTGGACGAGGCGCTGCCGCTCTACCTGGTGCTCGTGGTGGGCCTGGCGCTGGTGCTGCTGGTGCTGGTCTTCCGCTCGCTGCTGGTGCCGCTGGTCGGCGTGCTGGGCTTCCTGCTGACCATCGGCTCCTCGCTGGGGGCCACCGTGGCGGTCTTCCAGTGGGGGTGGCTGAAGGACGTGGTGCAGGCGGAGGCGACGGGGCCGCTGCTGAGCCTGGCGCCGATCATCGTCGTGGGCATCCTCTTCGGCCTGGCGATGGACTACCAGGTCTTCCTCGTCTCGCGCATGCACGAGGCGCACGCCCACGGCGCCGAGCCGGTGGCGGCGGTGCGCACCGGCTTCCGGCAGGCCGCGCCCGTGGTCGTCGCCGCCGCCGCGATCATGTTCGCCGTCTTCGCCGGGTTCGTCCCCCACGGCGACGCCACGATCAAGCCCATCGCCTTCGCCCTGGCCATCGGCATCCTCGCCGACGCCGTCGTGGTGCGGATGGTGCTCGTGCCGGCCGCGCTGTCCCTGTTGGGGCGCTCGGCGTGGTGGCTGCCGCGCTGGCTGCGCTGGCTGCCCGCGCTCGACGTGGAGGGCACCGGGCTGGAGCGCGCCCGCGGCTCCCGGGCCGGTGGCGCGCACGCCTCCGCGGCGACGTGACGCAGCTCACGCCCGGTGCCCGGGAATCCCCGGGCACCGGGCGTGCTTGAACCCACTGGTCGCCCCGGTACGTGTCCCCGGGCCTCAAAACCAGCCGCTTCGAGCGGCCGTTCGCCGCGAGGCGACCGTCGGGGCGACCACCGACGGCAGAGGGCCACCCGGATCCCCGGGTGGCCCTCTCGTCGTGCCGGGGGCTCAGGCGCGGGCGCCCGGGCGCCGGCGGGACAGCGCCAGCAGCAGGCCGCCGACGAGCACGAGCCCGGCGCCGCCCGCCACGTAGGGGGCCACGTCGGCGCCGGTGTGCGCCAGGGTCCCGGAGCGCGCCGCGGAGGGCCGCGTCGTGGGCCGGGCCGTCGGGCGCACCGCCGGGCGGGTCGTGGGCCGCACCACCGGGCGCACCGCCGGGCGGGTCGTCGTCGGCCGGGTGACCACCGGGGCGGCGGGGGCCGAGGACGTCGGCGCCGGGGCCGGGGCGCCGGTGGGCGCCGGGGCGCTCGGGGAGGGCGCCGGGGCGGCGGCCACCGCCGAGCGGGGGCGCTGGTCCGCCGACAGGCCCTGGTTCTCCGGCAGGCCCAGGAAGGCGGTGAACGCCTCCAGGTCCGTGCGGCCCAGCTCGGTGCGGGCGGTGCCGCCGGCCAGGGCGGTGAAGTTGTCCCCGCCGGAGGCCAGGAAGCTGTTGACCGTCACCCGGTACGGGGCCGCCGGGTCCAGGGGCACCCCGTCCAGCGTCACCGAGGTGACGCGCCGCCCGGCCGGGGCGGCCGGGTCGTAGGTGAAGAAGAAGCCCCGCGAGACGCCCAGCGCCAGGACCGGGCGCGAGGAGCCCGCCGGCTGCCACTGCTGCTCCAGCGCCTGGCGCACCTGCGCGCCGGTGAGGGTGACGGTGACCACCGAGTTCGCGAACGGCTGCACCGCCGCGGCCTCGGCGTAGGTGACCACGCCGTCGCCCTCGGTGCCGGACTGCGCGAAGTCCAGGTCGTCGCGCACGCCGCCGGGGTTCATCAGCGCGATCTGCGCGCCCGCCCCGCGGGTCTGCTGCAGCTGCGCGTCGGCGATGAGGTTCGCCAGCGGCGACTGGGTGCCGCGGTCGTCCTCGGCCCCGGCGAACGCGCGCTTGACGTCGGTGGTGATGCGGCCCACCGGGCGCGCGCCCTCCGTGCGGGCGAAGGCCACCGCCTCGTCGACGATGCCCTGCACCTGCGGGTCCGGGGTGAAGCCCTCCACGGGGATCACCTGGTGGGCCTGCGCGACGACCTCGCCGGTGGCGTCGTCCACGTTCATCACCAGGCGGTCCACGGCGACGGAGTACGACTCCGCCGACAGCACCGGCCGCGGCACCTGCTTGCCCGCCACCGGGTACTCGCAGTCGTAGAGCACGTGCGTGTGCCCGGAGAGGATCGCGTCGACCTGGGCGGAGGCGCCCTGGACGATCTTCCCGAACTCCCCGGAGGTGCGCACCGTCGCGCAGTCGGTGCCCTCGGAACCCTCGTGGGCGAGCAGGACGACCACGTCCGCCTCGCCGTTGGCGTCGTTGCCGTCGGACAGCTGCGCCGCGACGGTGTTGGCCGCGGCGACCGGGTCGGTGAACCGCAGGTCGCGGATGCCGTCGGGGGCGACCAGGCTCGGGGTGGCCTGCGTGACGACGCCGACGAAGCCGACGTCCACGCCGCCGACGTCGACCACGTCGTACGCCTGCAGCGCCGGGCTGCCGTCGGCCTTGAGGACGTTCGCACCCAGGTACGGGAAGTCCGCCAGCCCGTCCACGCGCCCGGTCAGGTCCGCGTAGCCCTTGTCGAACTCGTGGTTGCCGACCGCGGAGACGGCCACGTCCATGGCGTTCAGCGCCGCGATGGTCGGCGCGTCCTGCTGGATGAACGAGGTGAAGGTCGAGGCGCCGATGTTGTCGCCGACGGAGGCGACCACGGTGTTCGGCTGCTGCGCGCGCAGCGCGTCCAGCGCACCGGCGAGCTGCCCGGTGCCGCCGACCGGCGCGCCCGCGGCGTTCTTGCGGGGCGACTCCAGGCGGCCGTGCAGGTCGTTGAACGCGCCGATCTGGATCTGCGTCTGCCCGGCGGCGGGCGCGGGCAGCAGCGCGACGACGTCGCCGGCGGCCGCCGGCTGCGCGGGCGCGCCGACCGGCCCGGCGGGCACCGGTGCGGGCGCGGTCGTGGCGCTCGCGGTGGGCGTCGCGGTGGCGGTGGCGGTGGCGGTGGCGGTGGTGCTCGCGGTGGGCGTCGCCGTGGCGGTGCTGCTCGCGGTGGGCGTCGCCGTGGCGGTGCTGCTCGCCGTGGCGCTCGCCGTGGGCGAGGCGCCGGCGGTCGCGCTCGCCGTGGTGGTCGGGGTGGCGCTCGCGGTCGGGACGGCGCTGGTGGGGCTGGTGGTGGGGCTGGCGGTGGCGCTCGCGGTGGGGGCGGCGGTGGTGGTGGCGACGGCGGCCGGGGCCGCGCAGACCACGCCCAGGGAGCCCGTGAGCGCCACGAGACCGGCTGCGGGACCGACGAGACGGAGGAGGGGACGGCTCATGAGCTCGCTTCCACGAGGAGGGGGACAGCGGGCGGAGTCTGCCAGTCACGCACCGTGCAAGGGAACGGTTTCCCGGTGAACTCCCCGTGTCACGCCCCGCGCCCGGCCACCCGCCCCTCCTCGCGCCGGCGCAGCGCGATCTGCACCCCGCGGTGCGCGACGCCCACCAGGCCGCGGTGCGCGGCGTCGGCCAGGGGCACCCACGAGCCGAGGTCGGTGCTGCCGCCCACGTCCAGCACGCGCGGGTCGCGCACCTGCCGCGCGGTGGCGGTGACGAGCAGCCGCACGGCGTGGAAGTCCTCCAGCACCCCGCGCGGGGAGCGGCCGGTGAAGTGCTCGGAGCCGATGTCGACCAGGGCGTCCACGTCGACGTCCATGCCGGTCTCCTCGTGGACCTCGCGCACCGCCGCGGTCAGCGGGTGCTCGCCGTGGTCCACCCCGCCGCCGGGCAGCGTCCAGCGGCCCGGGCTGGGCGTCAGCGGCGACAGGCGGGTCAGCAGGATCTCGTCGTCGGGGCTGACCACGACGGCGTAGGCGGCCAGGCGCTGGCGCACCACGGGGGCGGCGTCGTCGGCGGGGGCGCTCAGCCGCACCAGCTCGGCCGCCTCCACGCGCGCGAGCGCGTCGGGCAGCAGGGGGTGCCCGCCGGGCTCCGGCACCCGGGGCGCGCCGCCGGCCGCGCGCTCGTGAGCGCCGCGCTCGTGCCCGCCGCGCTCGGCGGGGATGGCGGGCAGCACCACGTGCACGGTGTGCAGGTCCACCCCGTCCTCGTGGCCGGGCACCTCGTCCCCCACCGCGCGGCGCACCGCGTCGCGGACCTCCAGGGGCGCGCCGGTGCGCGCGGGCGGGCCGCCGGCGGCGTCCAGGGCGCGCTGCGCGGCGGCGGCGGGCGTCTCGCCGTGCCGCAGGACCGCCCACGGCAGCACCCCCGGCCCGCCGGGGCCGCCGGGCGCGGGGACCAGCAGCAGCCCCCCGCCCGCGCGCAGGGCGGCGTGCACGACGACGCGCTGCAGCGCGGGCCGCTCACCGGTGGTGCCCGGCCCGCCGGACGTCACCGGCGCCTCAGCCCACCGGCGGGTGGCCCGCCAGCTGATCGTGGACGGCGCGCTGGTTCTTGCGCTCGGCGTAGAAGGACAGGAACGGCACGGTGCCGGCCAGGGCGGTCAGCAGCATGCGCGACCACGGCCAGCGCACCCGGGTGCCCAGGTCGAAGGTGGTGATGAGCAGCAGCACGTAGAACAGCCCGTGGACCGGCCCCATGACCCTGGTGATCGAGTCGCCCCGGTGCAGGGCGTACTCCTGCACCATGCCGCCGACGACGAAGAGCAGGCCGATGCCGGTGACCCAGGCCATGACGCGGTAGCGGGTCAGGGCCGAGCGGATCCTGGACAGGTCCTGCAGGCCCGGCGCGGTGCGCGGGGCGCTCATCGGGTGCTGCTCACGTCTCGTCCTCCCGGACCGTCGGCGGGGTGTGGGGCCCGATCCTGCCCGCCGCCCGCGGGCGCGCCGCCCGCGGGGTCGGCTCCGGGACCGGGCGCGGGGTCGGGCGCGGGGCCGGCGGGCGCCCCGCCGGCGGCCGCGTCGCGGGCGGCGTCGGCGCGCAGGTCGCGCAGGGCGCGGCGCCACAGCACGAGCGCGAACAGCGCGAACACCCACCACTGGGCGGCGTAGGCGAGGTTGCGCCAGTCCAGGTGGCGGGTGGCCTCGCCGGGGTCGACGGGCGGCACGGCGCTCAGCGGGGCGGCGCCGGTTCCGGCGGCGGCGGGCTCGGCGGCGGCGACGGGCTCGGCGGCGGTGACGTAGGCGTTGGCGACCGGGTAGTCGACGCGGTTGACGAGGTCGGCGGCGCTGACCACGTACGTCCACCCCGGCGGCAGGGCGGCCGAGGAGGGGGCGATGTCGGAGGTCTCCGGCGGCTGTACGACGCCGAGCAGGTCCACCGGGCCGGCCGGGGCGGGCGGCGCCTGCCCGCCCTCGGGCACCCAGCCGCGCACCACGGGCACGCCGGTGCCGTCGGGCAGGCGGACCACGCCGAGCGCCCAGGCCCCCTCGCGCCCGTCCAGCGGGCGGCCGGCCACGAGGAGCTGCACGGCCGGGTCGAAGGTGCCGCCGACCCGCACCCGGCGGCCGACCTCGTCGCGCGAGAGGACGGCCCCGGCCGAGGCGGCGGGCGCGGCGGCGGAGACGACCTGCGCGACGTCGACGACGGGCCGGCCGGCGGGCGGGTCGCTGACGACGACGTTGCCCCGGCTCCACTGCCACAGGCCCAGCACGACGCACACCGCCACGGCCAGCCAGGCCACCGCGGTCAGCAGCAGCGCCGACGAGCGCCGCGGGCGCGCCGCGGGACCGGCCGCGGCACCTGTGCGGGCGCCCGGCGGGGCGCCTGTCTCGACGCCGCGCTCGGCGCCCGTCCGGGAGGGCTGGGCCACCGGTGCAGGGTACGTCGCGCGGGTCAGCCGCCGGCCGTCCCGCCCGCCGCCGCGGCCCCGCGCGCGGGCGCGGCGGGCACCGGCCGGGCGGTAGCGGAGCGCTCCGGCAGCGCGCGCGGGCGGTAGCGGTGCGCGGGGCGGGGGCGGTCCGGGCGCGGGCCCGTCCCGCTGGGTCGGGTGTCCGCGCCCAGGACCGGGGCGAGCAGGGCGAGGGCCAGGAGGAGCGCGAGCAGGACGGGGGCGCTCACCGCGCACCTCCGGTGCTACCGCCCAGCGGGTTGATAGCGCTATTGTATCTTCTCATGTCAGACGGTAGCAGCGTGGCGCGCGTCACCGCCAGCCTCCGCGAGCGCGCCGGCGCCCTGCCGGCCGGCGCCCGCATGCCCAGCAGCCGCACCCTGGTCACCGAGCTGGGCGTGGGACCGGTGACGGTGCAGCGGGCCGTCGACCGGCTCGTGGCCGACGGCACCGTCGTCACCCGCCCCGGCGCCGGGACCTTCGTGGCCCGCCCCACCGCGACCGCCACCGCCGACACCGGCTGGCAGCAGGTGGCGCTGGGCGCCTCCCCCGTGCAGGCGGGCGGCGTGGTCGCCGCCCTGAGCGCCCCGTCCGAGGACGCCCTGGACATGGCCCGCGGCTACCTGGACCTCTCGCTGCAGCCCGCCTCCCGCCTGGCCGCCGCCGGCGCCCGCGCCGCCCGGCGCCCGCAGGCGTGGTCGGTGCCGCCGCCGGCGGGGATCGCCGAGCTGCGCACCTGGTTCGCCGGCCAGCTCGGCGCCGACCGCGAGGACGTCCTGATCACCCCCGGCGGGCAGGGCGCGCTGTCCACGGTGCTGCGCTCGCTGGTGCCCGCCGGCAGCCCGGTGCTCGTCGCCGTGCCCGGCTACCCCGGCGTCATCTCGCTGCTGCGCAGCGCCGGGCTGGTGCCCGTGCCCGTGCCCGCCGACGCCGACGGCGTGCGCCCGGACCTGCTGGAGCGCGCCTTCGCCACCACGGGCGCGCGGGTGCTGTACGTGCAGCCCACGTACGCCAACCCCGACGGCTCGGTGCTGGCCGCCGACCGCCGCCGCCCCGTGCTCCAGGCCGCCGCGGCCGCCGGCGCCTTCGTCGTGGAGGACGACTACGCGCGCTGGCTGGGGCACGGGCCGACCCCGCCGCCCTCGCTGCTGCGCGACGACGCCGACGGGCGGGTCATCACCGTGAACTCCCTGACCAAGGCCGCCGCGCCCAGCCTGCGCGTGGGGTGCGTCGTCGCGCGCGGGCCGGTGGCGCGGCGCGTGGCGGCGCTGCGCGTCGTGGACGACCTGTTCGTCGCCCGGCCCCTGCAGGAGACGGCGCTGGAGCTGGTCACCGGCGCCGGGTGGGGCGCGCACCTGCGGGCGCTGTCGGCGGCGCTGGCGGACCGGGTGGACGCGCTGTGCACCGCGCTGGCGCGGGAGCTGCCCGAGTGCTCCTGGACGCGCCCGCGCGGGGGCTTCTCGACGTGGGTGCGCCTGCCGCGCGGGGTGGACGACGCGGAGCTGGCGCGCCGGGCCCTGGACCGCGGCGTGGCGGTCGGCGCGGGCCGGCACCACGTCGTCGCCGAGCAGGACGCCGCGCACCTGCGGCTGTGCGTGGCGGGCCTGGCCGCGCCGCAGGTCGGGGAGGCGGTGCGCCGGCTGGCCGCGGCGTTCTGAGCGCCCGTCGGCGCGGGCGGCGACCCGGTGGACGGAGGGTGACCGGGGGTTTCCTCCGTGTGAACTACGCTGCTGAGGAACCCCTCGACCGCCGCCGGAGACCCCGTTGCCCGCACCCGCCGCGCCCCCGCACGCCACCGCGTCCCTGCACGTCACCGCGCGGCTGGACGCCGCCACCCGCGAGCGCGCGTGGGAGGTGTACCGGGCGGCGTTCGAGCCGCTGCAGGTGCTGGCCGCGACGCGGCACCTGCTCACCCGCGCCGAGTTCGACGCCCTGTGCGCCGACGAGCGGGTCCGCAAGCACCTGGCCCTGGACGGCGACGGCGACGTCTGCGCCTTCGGGACCCTCACCGACGACCTCGCGGCCGTGCCGATGATCTCCGAGGCGTACTTCGCGCACCGCTGGCCGGAGCACCACGCGCAGCGGCGGATCTGGTACGTCGGCTGCCTGGGCGTGGTGCCGCGGCACCAGCGCACCGGGCTGCTGGCGCGCCTGGTGGCGGCGATGTGCGAGGTGGTCGACGGGCGCGGCGGGATCGCCGCGATCGACGTGTGCCGCTGGAACGAGCACGAACTGGGCCTGCACCGGGCCGTCGACCGCGCCCTGGCCGAGGCGGTCCCCGGCGCGCGCGGGACGCGCCTGGACGAGCAGGTCTACTGGGCCTGGGAGCTGCCCGCGGGCGGGGGCGCCGCGGGCGCGGACCTCACCCCTCACCCGCGGGGTTGAGCCGCGGGTCGCCCGCCCCGGGGGCCGGGGGCGCGGCGGGCGCCGCGCCCAGCAGCCGGGCGACCTCGTGCGCCGCGCCGGCCCGGTGCCACAGCCACCCCTGGCCGAGCTCCACGCCCAGGGCCCGCAGCACCCGCGCCTGCCCGGCGGTCTCCACGCCCTCGGCGGTCACGCGCAGGCCCAGGGCCCGCCCGACGGCGACGACGGCGCGCACGACGGCCTCGTCGCCGGTGGGCCCGTGCGGGTCGTGCAGGGCGGAGACGAAGCTGCGGTCGACCTTCACGGCCGTCACGGGCAGCGCGCGCAGGTAGCTCAGGGCCGAGTAGCCGGTGCCGAAGTCGTCGACGGCCAGGCCGACGCCCAGGCGCCGCAGGTGCTCCAGCACGGCGGTGGTGCCGGCGTCCTCGGCGAGCATCGAGGACTCGGTGATCTCCAGCGTGAGGAGGGCGCCGTCCACGCCCTCCTCGCGCAGGGCCTCCTCGACCGCACCGGGGAAGGAGGGGTGCAGGAGCTGGTGGGGCGAGACGTTGACGGACATGCCGAACGAGGGGCCCACCAGGCCCTCGCGGTGCCAGCGGGCGAGCTGGCGCACGGCGGTGCGCAGCACCCGGGCGCCGACCGGGACGATCAGGCCGCTGGCCTCCAGCACCGGCACGAACACCGCCGGCGGCACCGGCCCGCTCGCGGGGCGGTGCCAGCGCAGCAGGGCCTCCACGCCCACGGGCACCCCGGTGGGCAGGTCGACGACCGCCTGGTAGACGAGCTCGAAGGCGTCCCGCTCCAGGGCGCGGCGCAGGTCCAGCTCCAGCTCCATCTCGTTGCCCAGCGCGGTGCGCATCGACTCGTCGAAGACGGCCCACTGGGCCCGCCCGCGCCGCTTGGCCCGGTACATCGCCGTGTCCGCGTCGCGCAGGGTCTGGTCGGCGCTGCCGCGGACCTCGGCGACCCCCACGGACCCGGTGACGACGACCTCGGCGACGTCGAGGCGGACCGGTTCCTCCACCACGGCCAGCACCCGGCGCGCCAGGTCCTCGACGGCGCCGGCGGCCGTGGTGGCCAGGACGACGAACTCGTCGCCGGACAGGCGCCCCACGACCGCCGGCGGGGGCAGGACCGCCCGCAGCCGGCCGGCCACCGCCCGCAGGAGCTGGTCGCCGCAGGCGTGCCCCCAGGTGTCGTTGACGCGCTTGAAGCCGTCGAGGTCCACGTACAGCAGCCAGTCGGCGGTGCCGGGCGCGCGCCGGGCGGCCAGGCGCTCGCCCAGCACCCGCTCGACCTCCTGCCGGTTGGGCAGCCCCGTCAGCGCGTCGTGGCCGGCGCGGTGCTGCAGCACCGCCCGGGCCCGCGCCTGGCCGTCGACGGCGGAGACGGCCCGCACCAGCAGCAGGGCCAGCACGACCCCCAGCGCCAGCCCGGTCGCCAGCCGCAGCAGCGGGCCCTCGTCGGCCGGCGGCACGGCCACCACCACGGTGACGGCCGCGAGGGCGGCGACGAGCAGGGGGAGCCGGCGCAGCGACCACGCGTCCAGCGGCGCCGCGGCCGCCGCGGCCGCGGCGGGCGGCGGCGGGCCCGGCGCCTGCGAGGGGTGCAGGGCGGCGAGGGCGACGAGGACGTAAGCGGCCAGGAAGGGCGTGTTGACGACGTCGGGCGGCACGAGCACCCCGCGCACCCCGTAGGCGGCGTAGAGCAGGTCGCCGACCAGCAGGGCCGCCAGCGCCGCCACGAGCAGGTGGTGGCTGCGCCGGCGCGGGCCGCTGAGCACCAGGTCCACGCCCAGGGTCAGCAGCAGCACGTCGACGAGGGGGTAGGCGCCGGCCAGCACGGACTCGGCCGTGCTGCGCCCGGGCACCTGCGTGGTGGGCAGGACGAGGAAGCGCGCGGCGGCCAGGGCGCCGGCGGCGGCGACGACCCCGACGTCGCACACCACCTCCCGCCGCAGGCCGCCGTGGGCGCGCGCGAGGCGCGCGAGCGCCGCGGCGAGCAGCAGGTAGGCGGAGAGGGTGAAGACGTCGGGGACGTAGCGCCCGAAGCCGTCCTGGGAGGTGCTCCAGGGGCGCAGCGCGTTGCCCGGCAGGAAGAGCACCGCCAGGCACGGCATGAGCAGCCACGGCGAGAGGGGCCGGGGGCGGTGCAGCCGCACCCCCACGACCAGGCAGGTCACCGACAGCAGCGCCACGGCGGCCATGAGCCCGGTGCGCACCGCGTCCGGCAGCGGCAGCGGGTAGAGCAGCACGCACAGGGCGGCCAGCGCCGTCGCGGAGCGGGCGGCGGCGGGCACGTCCCGGCCCGCCGCGCCGGAGCGCGGGTCCCGCACGCGTCCCTCCCCCCGAGACCAGGTGCCCAGCATGCCCGCACCCCCCGCCCCCGGGCGACCCCCTCGCGCACCGGCCGGGGCCGCGCCCGGCGGCCCGGCGGCGGGGCGGCTGGACCGCGGCGGCCCCAGCCGGTACCCAGGGAGCACGACGAGCGGGAGGAGCCGCGTGGGCAGCGAGGGGCCGGTGCGCCGGCGCAGGTCGCGGGCGGTGTCGCTGGGGCTGACGGGCGTGCTGGCCGCCGGCGGGCTCGCCGCCTGCGGGTCCGGCGACGACGACGGCGAGGAGGACTACCGCGGCGTGTGCGTGGACGAGCGCACCCAGCAGCGCGTCGACGACGACGAGTGCGACGACGACGGCGTGCGCGCCGGCGGCTTCGGCTGGTACTACCTGCCGCTGGGCGCCCGCGCCGTCGGCCTGGGCCAGCGCGTCAGCGGCGGCACCGCCAGGCCGCCGGCGCGCGCGGCGGTCGTGCGCGGCGGGGTGCCCGCCGACGGCGGCACGATCGCCCGCGGCGGCCTGGGCGGCGGCAGCGACTCCAGCGTGGGCGGCTGATGCGCCGGGTGGCCTCCGAGCCCCGCCCGGGCTGGCGGCGCACGGTGGAGTCGCAGGGGCTGCTGCACGCGGTGGGCCGCGCCGAGCCCGGCGAGGGCGCCGAGCCCGGCGAGGGTCCCGGGGAGGGTCCCGGCGGGACGCCCTACTGGGACGAGTCCGCCGCGTACGCGTTCACCGAGGACGAGGCGGACGTGCTGGAGGCGGCCACCGAGGAGCTGCACGCGATGTCGGTGCGGGCGGCGCGGCGGGTGCTGGACGAGCCGGACCTGTACGCCTCCCTGGGGCTGCCCGAGCACGCGGAGGGGATCCTGCGGCGCAGCCTGGAGGCGGGCGGGCCCTCGCTGTACGGGCGCTTCGACCTGGCCTACGACGGCAGCGGCCCGCCGCTGCTGCTGGAGTACAACGCCGACACCCCCACCGCGCTGCTGGAGGCGGCGGTGGTGCAGTGGTACTGGCTGGAGGACCTGCACCCCGGGCGCGACCAGCTCAACACCCTGCACGAGCGCCTGGTGCTGGCGTGGCAGCGCCAGCTCCCGGGGCACGCCGGGCGCACGGTGCACTTCGCCGCCGGGCAGACCGAGCCGACCGAGGACTGGGTGACGCTGGCGTACCTGCGCGACACCGCCCGCGAGGCCGGGCTGGTGGACGTGGGCCTGCGGATGGAGGACATCGGCTGGTGGCAGGAGGGCGGGCGGTTCGTCGACCGCTACGACGTGCCCGTCGACGTCTGCTTCAAGCTCTACCCGTGGGAGTGGATGCTGGCCGAGCGGTTCGGCCCGCTGCTGGACGCCCCCTCGGCGCGCATCTCCTGGATCGAGCCGGCCTGGAAGGCGCTGCTGTCGTCCAAGACGCTGCTGGTGGCGCTGTGGCGGGAGTTCGAGGGGCACCCGAACCTGCTGCCGGCCTCGCTGGAGGAACCCGGCGCGGGCGCCGGCTGGCCCGGGGTGGTGAGCAAGCCCGTGTTCGGCTGGGAGGGCGCCGGGGTGCGGGTGAAGGTGGGCGACGTCGTGGAGGACAGCCCGCCGGCGCACACCACCGGCCAGCGCCTGGTGCACCAGCGCTACGCCGAGCTGCCGGTGTTCGACGGCAACCGCGCCGTCGTGGGCAGCTGGGTGGTCGACGGCCGCGCCGCCGGGATCGGCGTGCGCGAGTCGCGCACCCTCGTCACCGACCTCGACGCCCGCTTCGTGCCGCACTACCTGGAGTCGCCGCGCTCCACGCCCGAACAGGTGCAGCGGTGGTTGCAGGAGTGACCCCGCCCCCACCGCTACGACCCCTGGAGGGAACGTGCTCGCCGGTCTCGGTTACGCCACCGCCTACTCGCTGCTGGGGGGTCTGCTCCTCGGGGTGGGTTTCCTCGTCCTGGACCTGCTGACCCCGGGGCGGCTGGCCCACCACATCTGGGTGGAGCGCTCCGCGAACGCGGCGCTGGTGCTCTCCTCGGGCTTCCTGGGCCTGGGCCTGGTGGTGTTCGCGGCCATCTGGACGAACGCGGAGGCCGGGTTCGGGCGCGCGCTGGCGTGGACGGCGGCGTTCGGGCTGCTGGGCGTGCTGCTGCAGGCGCTGGCGGGGGTGGTGCTGGAGGTGCTGACGCCGGGGCGCATGCGCGAGGTGCTGGTGGAGCGCGAGCTGCACCCGGCCAGCGGCGTCGTGGCCGCCGCGCAGCTGGCGGTGTCGTTCGTGGTGGTCGCCTCGATCTGGTGAGGCGGGGCGCCGCGGCGCCGGCGCGGCGCTCGGGCACGCTGGTGCCCCACCGCCACCGAGGGAGACGCCCGTGCCCGACCGCCCCGCCCCCGCGGACCCCGCCCCCGCCGTCCTGCTGCGCCGCGTGCGCGTGCACGGCGCGCCGGCCGCCGACCGCGAGCGCGACGTGCTGCTCGCCGGCGGGCGCGTGGTGGCGATCGGCGACGACCTGCGCGGCGAGCTCCCCGGCCCGGTGCCGGGCGCGGACGCGGAGGTCGTCGAGGCGGGCGGGGCGGTGCTGCTGCCGGGGCTGGTGGACGCGCACGTGCACCTGACGCAGTGGGCGGCGGCGCGCCGGCGGGTGGACGTCCTGGCCGCCGGCTCGGCGCGCGAGGCGGTGGATCTGCTGGCGCGCGGGGCGGCGCCGGGCGACGACCTGGTGCTGGGGCACGGGTTCCGCGACGCGCTGTGGCCGGACGAGCCGCACCGGGACCTGCTGGACGCCCGGTTCGGGGACCGCCCCGTCGTCGTGGTCAGCCAGGACCTGCACGCGGCGTGGGTGAGCTCGGCGGCCGCGGCGCGCTTCGGGGTGGCGGAGCCGAGCGGGCTGCTGCGCGAGGCGGAGGCGATGGCGCTGACCGCCGCGGCCGGGGACGTGGGCGCGCCCGTGCTGGACCGGTGGGTGCTGGAGGCGACGGCGGCGGCCGCCGCGCGCGGGGTCACCGGGATCGTGGACCTGGAGTACGCGCCGCCGGCCGCGTGGGCGCGGCGCGCGGCGCTGGGCGAGCCGGCGGTGCGGGTGGCCGCGGGCGTGTGGCCGGACTGGCTGGACGACGCGGTGGCGCGGGGGCTGCGCAGCGGCGACCAGGTGCCCGGAGCGGGCCCGCGGGTGCGGGTGGGGCCGGTCAAGCTCGTGGTGGACGGCTCGCTGGGCACCCGCACGGCGTACTGCTGCGACGCGTACCCGCCGCCAGCGCCGGCGGGCCCGCACGGGGTGCTGCGGCTGCCGCCGCGGGAGCTGGAGCCGCTGCTGCGCCGGGCCGCGGCGCACGGCTTCGACGTGGCGGTGCACGCGATCGGCGACGCGGCCGTGGCGGTGGCCCTGGACGGTTTCGAGGCGGTGGGCTGCACGGGGCGGGTGGAGCACGCCCAGCAGGTGCGCGAGCAGGACCTGGGTCGCTTCGCGCGCCTGGGCGTGGTGGCCAGCGTGCAGCCGCGCCACGCCGTCGACGACCGCGACCTGTCCGAGGCGCACTGGGCCTCGGGGCTGGGGCGGGCGTTCCCCTACGCGGCCCTGCACGCGGCCGGGGCGGAGCTGCGGCTGGGCTCGGACGCGCCCGTGGCGCCGCTGGACCCGTGGGACGCGGTCGCCAGCGCGGTGCACCGCTCGGTGGACGAGCGCCCCGCCTGGCACCCGGAGCAGCACCTGCCGCTGGAGGTGGCGCTGCGCGCGGCGTGCGACGGGCGCCCCGCCGTGCGGGTGGGCGACGCCGCCGACGTGGCGCTGGTGCCCGAGCCGCCCGCCGCGGTGCTCGCGGCGGGCGGCGCGGACGCGCTGCGGCGCACCGGGGTGCTGGGCACGCTCGTCGGCGGGGTGTGGACGCACCGCGCCGGGGTGTGAGGCGCGGGGCGCTCAGGCGGGCACGAGCAGGTCGTCCATCTGGCCGACGGCCAGGCTGAGGCCCTCGAGCATCCCCATGGCGAGCATCTGCTCCAGGGACTCGGCGCTGGCGAAGCTCGAGGTGATCGTCATGCGGGTGCCGGGACCCCGCGGGTCCAGCACGACGCGCGTGCGGCTGGGCGCGGGCTCGGTGGCGGGCTCGCCGTGCTCGTCGGCGAAACCGTCCTCGAACTCCAGGGACCGGGGTTCGTCCAGGTCCGCGAAGCGCCACCAGCCGTGGGCGCGCTCGCCGTCGGGGCCGGTCATGAAGTACCGGGCCGACCCGCCGGGGGCGGGTTCGAGCAGGGTGAAGGTGGCCGGCCAGGTGGGCGGGCCCCACCAGCGCTCCAGCCGGCGGGCGTCGGTCCACAGCCGCCACACCGCCTCCGGCGGCGCGGCGAACTCGGCGACGAGGACGAGGGTGAGGTTCTCGCGGTCGGGGGTGGCGCTCAGGACGGTCACGACGGTCCCTCCGGTCTTCCTTCGGCTTCTTCGGCGAGGAGTTCGTGCATGCGCTCGACGCGCCCGGACCACAGCAGCTCGAGGCGCTGGAGCAGGTGCGCGGCGGCGCGGACGGTGGCGACGTCGCCGCGGACGAGCTGCTCGCGGCCGCGGCGCTCCTTGGTGACGAGCCGGGCGCGCTCGAGGACGGCGACGTGCTTCTGCACGGCGGCGAAGCTCATCTCGTAGCAGCGGGCCAGCGCCGTGACCGACGCCTCCCGCTGCAGGACGCGGGTGACGATGTCGCGGCGCGTCGCGTCGGCCAGGGCGGCGAAGACGCGGTCCGCGTCGAGTTCACGTACAACCACAAAGTTGTACGTTACGCGCGGGCGCGCGCGGGCGCAAGACCCCCGCGCCCGCGCGCCTCAGCGCTCGCCGAGCACCGAGGCGACGAACGCCGCGGCCCGCCCGGCCAGCGCCGCGCGGCGCTCCTCGACGCTGCGGCCGGGGTCGGGGCGCAGCGCGTGCGTGCCGCGCTCGACCTCCACGCACCGCGCGCACGCCAGGTCGGCGCAGGCGTAGACGCCGACGGTGTCGCCGCGCCGGCCGGCGACCCCGGCGCGCGGGGCCGCGAACAGCGCCACGTCCCCGGCGGCGCGGGTGGTGCGGCACAGGTCGCACATGGCCGCCGCGCGCGCTCCCCCGCCGGTGGGCGCGCGCAGCACCAGCCCGCGCGGCGCGCCGTCCGCTCCCGCGTCCAGCACGAGCAGCACCGCGCGCTCGGGCGCCTTCGGGTCGCGCCAGCCGGCGACGGGGTCGGTGGCGGTGTCGACGTCGCGCACCGAGGCTGGCACGGTCAGCCGCGACGCCTCGCCCTTGCTGCAGTTGCGCAGCGCGCGGCGCACGACGTCGTCGGTGAGCACCAGCGCTCCCCCCGCCGCCCCGGTCGCCCCGGTCCTCCCGGTCGTCGTGGTCCCCTCGTCCGGCACGGTCCCTCCTCCCCGGGCACGGGCCCGGTGCTCGTCTCGATCCACCGCAGGCCCTCAGGCCGGCGCGTCCCCGCGCGGCCAGGACGCCAGGGCGCGGTCCACGCCGCGCAGCGTCGCCAGCCACGAGGCCTCGCGGTCCCCCTCGGAGCCGAAACCCCCGGCCGCCTCCAGGGAGACGAAACCGTGCAGCGCGCTGCGCGAGAACCTCACCGCGTCCGTCAGGTCCGCCGGCGCGATGTCGTACCCCTCCAGCAGGCGGTAGCTCAGCCGCGCGATGCGGTGGTGCCCCTCGCTGGTAGCCGCGACCTCCGGCGGCAGCCGGGCCGTCGCGGCGGCGTAGCGGCCGGGGTGCTCGAGCACGTACCGGCGGAACGCCACGGCGGAGCGGGTGAGCGCCTGCTCGCCGGAGACCCCGGCGATCGCCTCGGCGAGCACCTCGGCGAACTCCTCCGCCGCCCGCACGCACACCCGCTGGCGCAGGTCGGCGGCGCTGCGCACGTGCGAGTACAGGCTCGCGTCGGCCACGCCGAACCGGCGGGCCAGCGCGGAGACGGTGACCGCCTCCAGGCCCACCTCGTCGGCCATGTCGGCCGCGGCCTCGACCAGCCGCGCCGCGGTGATGCCGGCCCTCGGCGACACGCGCACCCCTCCCCTAATTTCCCTAGGACCGAACCTAGGACCTCTAGGTGGGCCGTGTCCAACCGGTTCCACCCCGTCCTCGCGTTGACACCGCGCGTGAGCGCGTGCCAGGGTTCCAGCACGCCATCCAGAGCGGCTGAGAGACCTGGCTCGTCGACGCCGCAGCAACCCCCCGGAGACGGGAGCGGGTGCTCATGCCGGGAACGATGGGAGAAACCGATGGACCCGCTCGCGCGAGTTCCCGCACGCCACGCCCACCGGGCCGTGGAACGCCGCCACGTGGACCTGTGCCGCGTGGGCAGCGCGCTGTGTCGCGCGCCGCGCGCCTGACCCGGCGCACCCCCGCACCACCACCACCACCACCGCCACCGCACCCGCCCCGGCGGGCGCGCCGCGCGGTGCCCCCCTCCCCCGACCCGGCCCCGGGCCGCGCCGCCGCACGCCGGTGCGCGGCGCGCACCGCCCGGGCACCCCCGCACGCCCAGGAGCGTCCGTGACCCTCGAAGCACCCCCCGCCCCCACCACCCCGTCGCTGCCGCGGTTGTTCGCCGCGCACGCCGGCGGCGTCGCGGTCGTCACCGCCGACGCCGGGCACGGCCCCGCGGGTTTCACCGCCACGTCGGTGAGCTCGCTGTCGCTGGACCCCCCGCTGCTGGTGTTCAACGTCTCGAGCACCTCCTCCAACTGGGACGCCGTCGCCTCCGCGCCCACCGCGGCGGTGCACTTCCTCGACGCCTCCCAGGCGGACCTGGCCCGCCGGTTCTCCACCCGCGGCGCGGACAGGTTCGCCGCCCCGCTGGCCTGGTCCCCGCTGCCCGGCGGCGCACCGGGCCTGGACGAGGCGCCCGTCGTCATCACCGGCCCCGTGGAGCACCGGTTCGCCGCCGGCGACCACCACCTCGTCGTGCTGCGGATCGCGTGGGCGCAGGTCCGCCGCCCGCACTCGCCGCTGCTGCACCACGCCGGCGGCTACCACCGCCTGGGGACCGGCGCCCCCGAGGGCCTGACCGCCGCGGCGGTGACCGCGTGAACTCCCTGAACTCCGTGAACCACGTGGACCCTGTGGGCCGCCCGCGGCCGCGCACCGCGCGGCGGGTGCCCGGCGCGCTGGCCGCCGCGGCCGCGCTCGCGCTGCTCGCCGCCTGCGCGGGCGGGCGGGCCGACGCCGCCGCCGAGCGCCCCGCGCAGGTGCCGCGGCAGGTGCCCGCCGGCACCGCGCTCGTCGTGGCCGACCAGTCGCAGCAGCTGCAGACCGTCCTGGCCGCCTCCGGCCAGGACGCGGAGCTGGCCGCCGACGTGCGGTACGCGAACTTCACCGGCGGCCCGGCGATCCTGGAGGCGTTCCGCGCCGGCGCCGCCGACCTGGCCACCGTCGGGGACACCCCGCCGATCCAGGCCCTGGCCTCCGGCGCCGACGTGCGCATCGTCGCCGCGCGGCGCTCCAGCCCCGACGCCTCCCGCCTGGCCGTCGCCCCCGGCGCGGGCGTGCGCACGCTGGAGGACCTGCGCGGCAAGCGGATCGCCTACGCCGAGGGCACCGCGCAGCAGTCGATCGTGCTGCGGGCGCTGGCGGGGGCGAGCCTGCGGACCTCCGACGTGGAACTGGTGCGCCTGCAGCTGGCCGACTTCCCCGACGCGGTGCGCACCGGCCAGGTCGACGTCGCCGTCCTGGGCGAGCCGAACCTCACGCGGTTCCTCGACGCCGCCCCCGGCGGCAGCGCCCTGCCGGTGGAGGAGACCGCCGGCACCGCCACCGGCCTGAGCTACCTGTACGCGCGCGGGGAGGCGCTGGACGACCCGGCGACCTCGGCCGCGATCGCGGACTACGCCACCCGCTGGGTGGCGGCCTGGCAGTGGGTGAACGGGCACCGCGAGGAGTGGGTGCAGCGCTACTACGTCGAGAACCAGGACGTCAGCGCCGAGGACGGCCGGCGCATCGTGGAGACCGGCGGCACCATCACGTTCCCGCCGCTGGACGAGGACCTCGTCGCCGTGCAGCAGTCCACGATCGACACGATCGCCGCCGCCGGGGAACTGCCCGTCGACGACCTCGACGCCCGCGACGGTTTCGACCTGCGCTACGCCCCCGTCGCGGCCGACGCGGTGGCCGCCGCCGCAGGGCTGGCCGAGCCCGTCCCGGCGCCCGTGGCGGTGACCCGGTGAGCGCGCTGAGCACCGGGACCGCGGTGCCGCCGCCGGCCGTCGCGCCCCGGACGGGCGCCGCCCGCCGGGTGCGGCGGCTGGGGCCGGGCCGGCCGCTGCCGCTGACGCGGGCCTGGGGCCCGCTGCTGCTGCTGGCGGCCTGGTCGGCCGCCTCGGCCACCGGGGCGCTGGACCCGCACACCCTGTCCGCGCCCTGGACCGTGGTCACCACCACCGCCGACCTGCTGGCCGACGGGCGCCTGCAGTCGAACCTGCTGGCCTCGCTGACCCGTTCCGCGCTCGCGCTGGTGGCCGGGGTCGGCCTGGGCACGGCGCTGGCGCTGGCGGCCGGGCTGAACCGCTGGGGCGAGGCGCTGCTGGACGGGCCGATCCAGGTCAAGCGGGCGATCCCGAGCCTGGCGCTGATCCCGCTGGCGATCCTGTGGCTGGGCATCGGCGAACCCATGAAGGTCACGGTCATCGCGCTGGGCGTGCTGGTGCCCGTGTACCTCACCACCCACGCCGCGCTGCGCGGGGTGGACGCGCGGTTCGTGGAACTGGCCGAGACCCTGGGCCTGACGCGCCGGGAGTTCGTCACCCGCATTGCCCTGCCCGGCGCCCTGCCGGGGTTCTTCACCGGCCTGCGGATGGGTGTGACGGTCTCCTGGCTGGGCCTGGTGGTCGTGGAGCAGATCAACGCCACCAGCGGCATCGGCTACCTCATGACGCAGGCGCGCACCTACGGGCAGACCGACGTCATCGTCGTGGGCCTGGTGGTGTACGCGCTGCTGGGGCTGCTCTCCGACGCCGCCGTCCGCGCCGCCGAGGGGAGGGCCCTGTCGTGGCGACGATCGCTGGCGGGCTGAGCGCCCCCGCCGTCCGCACCCGCGCCCTGGTGCGCCGCTTCGGCGGGCGCACCGTGCTGGACTCCCTGGACCTGGACCTGGCGCCGGGGCAGTTCACCGCCCTGCTGGGCCGCTCCGGCTCCGGCAAGAGCACGCTGCTGCGGGCGCTGGCCCGCATCGACCACGACGTGAGCGGCTCGGGGGAGATCGAGGAACCCGGCGACGTGTCCGTGGTGTTCCAGGACTCGCGGCTGCTGCCGTGGGTGCGGGTCCTGGACAACGTCGTGCTGGGCCTGCGCGCGCCGGACGCGCGCGAGCGGGGCCTGCGCGCGGTGGCCGAGGTGGGACTGGCGGGCCGCGAGCGCGCCTGGCCGCACGAGCTGTCCGGCGGGGAGCAGCAGCGCGTGGCGCTGGCGCGCTCCCTGGTGCGCGAACCGGCGCTGCTGCTGGCCGACGAGCCGTTCGGCGCCCTGGACGCGCTGACCCGGCTGCGGATGCACGCCCTGCTGCGCGAGCTGCACGCCCGGCACCGGCCCGCGGTGCTGCTGGTGACCCACGACGTCGACGAGGCGCTGGCGCTGGCCGAGCGCGTCGTCGTCCTCGTCGACGGCCGCGTCGGCCTCGACGTCGCGGTGGACCTGCCCTCCCCGCGACCGCGCGAGGACCCGCGCGCGGTGCACCTGCGCACCCGGCTGCTGAGCGCGCTGGGCGTGCACGAGGACGCCGGCGCGAGCACCCCCCGACCCCAGGACGGAGAGACCCGATGAGCACCACCGGCGGCGCGGCACCGCGCACCCTGCACCTGAACGCGTTCCTGCTGAACGTGGGGCACCACGAGGCGGCGTGGCGGCTGCCCGAGAGCGACCCGCACGCGCACCTGGACCTGGCCCACTACCAGCACCTGGCCCGCACCGCCGAGCGCGGCCTGTTCGACTCGGTGTTCTTCGCCGACTCCCCCGCCCTGCTCGGCGACGTGGCCCGTCGCCCGGCCGGGACGCTGGACCCCACGATCCTGCTCACCGCCCTGGCGGCGGTGACCACCCGCATCGGCCTGATCGCCACGGCCACCACGACGTACAACTCCCCCTACGAGCTGGCCCGCAGGTTCGCCTCGCTGGACCACGTCTCCGGCGGGCGGGCGGGCTGGAACGTGGTGACCACCGCGACGCTGGAGGCCGCGCGCAACTTCGGCCTCGACGAGCTGCCCGCGCACGCCGAGCGCTACGCGCGCGCCGCGGAGTTCCTCGACGCCGCGCGGCGGCTGTGGGACAGCTGGGAACCGGGGGCGGTGCTGGCCGACAAGGCCGCGGGGGTCTTCGCCGACCCCGCGCGGGTGCACCCGGCGGCGTTCGAGGGCCGGCACGTGAGGGTCGCCGGCGCGCTGAACCTGCCGCGCTCGCCGCAGGGGCACCCGCTGCTGGTGCAGGCCGGTTCCTCCGGGGACGGCAAGGACCTGGCGGCCCGCTACGCCGACGCGGTGTTCACCGCCCAGCAGACGCTGCCCGAGGCGGTGGCGTTCGCCGCCGACGTGCGCGCCCGGGCCGCGGCGGCCGGGCGCGACCCGCGCTCGGTGCTGCTGCTGCCGGGGGTCGTGCCCGTCCTGGGGGGCACCGAGGCGCAGGCCCGGGAGCGCGAGGCCGAGCTGGACGCGCTCATCGTCCCCGAGCACGCCCGCCGCCAGCTCGCGCAGACGCTGCGGGTGCCGGTGGAGGAGCTGGCCCTGGACCGGCCCCTGCCGCCCGACCTGCCGGGCGAGGACGAGATCGAGGGCGCCAAGAGCCGGTACACCCTGATCGTGGAGCTGGCCCGCCGCGAGGACCTCACGGTGCGCGAGCTCATCGGCCGCCTGGGCGGCGGGCGCGGTCACCGCACGCTCGCCGGCACCCCCGAGCAGGTCGCCGACGCGCTGCAGAGCTGGTTCGAGGCCGGGGCCGCGGACGGGTTCAACGTCATGGCGCCGGTGCTGCCCTCCGGCCTGGAGGAGTTCGTCGAGCATGTGGTGCCGCTGCTGCAGCGCCGCGGGCTGTTCCGCACCGAGTACACCGGCACCACGCTGCGCGAGCACTACGGGCTGCCCGTCCCGCCGCACCCGAGCGAGCGGCGGGCCGGGACGCGGGACGCGGTGCCGGAGGCGGTGCGGGCCGGCCGGGTGCGCGAGGCGGTCGCCGCGGGCTGACCGGGACGGCCGGGCGGTGGGCGCCGGGCGGTGGCCGCCCGGCGTTCACCGCCCGGCCACCGCCCGGCCGCCCGCGGCGGGTACCCACGGGACCGCCACACGCCCGTCCCGCGTCCGGCCGCTGCGCCCGGACCCGCCCCTGGAGGTCCCGTGCCGACCACCCGCCCCGCCCGCACCCCGCGGCGCACCGCGCACCGCACCCCGCGCCGCACCGCGGCGGTCCTCGCGCTGGCCCTGGCGCCCCTGGCCGCCGGGGCGCTGGCCGCCCCGGCGGCCGCGCACGCGCCGCGCGCGGCGTTCGCGCTGCGCGCCACCCTCGACGTGTCCGGGGAGGTCGCCGAGATCCTCTCGGTCAGCCCCGACGGGCGCACCGCCTGGTACACCGACTCCGCCACCGGGCAGGTCGGCGTCGTGGACCTGAGCGACCCCGCCCACCCGCGCCAGCGCGGCGTCGTCGACCTCGGCGGGGAGCCCACGTCGGTGGCCGTGACGCCGGACGGCCGGTACGCGCTGGCCGTCGTGGACACCACCGACGGCGCGTTCGCCACCCCCTCCGGCCACCTGGCGGTGATCGACACCCGCACCTCCCGGGTGGTGCGCACGATCGACCTGGGCGGGCAGCCGGACTCCGTCGCGGTCGCCCCGGACGGGCGCCGCGCGGCCGTGGTGGTCGAGGACCAGCGCGACGAGGACCTCGTCGTCGGCGGCGTGGAGGGCGGCCTGCCCCAGGCGCCGGCGGGGTTCCTCTCCGTCGTGCACCTGGAGGGCGCCCCGCAGCGCTGGAGCGCGACGCCGGTGGACCTCACCGGCCTGCCCGGCGCGGCGTTCCCCGAGGACCCCGAGCCGGAGTTCGTCGACGTGAACCGCGCCGGGGTGGCGGCGGTGACGCTGCAGGAGAACAACGCCGTGGCGCTGGTGGACCTGCGCGCGGCGCGCGTGGTCGGCTCCTTCTCCGCCGGCACCGTGCGGCGCGCGGACGCCGACACCGTCGACGACGGCGTGGTCGCCTTCGACGACCCGTTGAGCGCGCCGCGCGAGCCCGACGCCGTGCAGTGGACCCCGGAGGGGAACCTCGTCACCGCCGACGAGGGCGACCTGGCCGCCGAGCCCTCCGGCGGGCGCGGCTGGACGGTGTTCTCCCCGCGCGGGGAGGTGCTGTGGACCGCCGGGTCCTCCGCGGAGCGCGCGCTGGCCGACGCCGGCCGCTACCCCGACGGGCGCAGCGACGACCGGGGCGCGGAGTTCGAGGGCGCGGAGGTGGCGACCCTGCGCGGCACCACCTACGCGTTCGTGGCCGCCGAGCGCGGTGACGCGGTCCTCGCCTACGACCTGCGCGAGGAGCGCCGGCCGCGGCTGGTGCAGGTGCTGGCGACCGGCGACTCCCCCGAGGGCGTGGTGGCCGTTCCGGGCCGCGGGCTGCTGCTGACCGCCGACGAGGGCGACGGCACGATCAGCGTGTTCGCGCTGGAGCGCCAGCGGCGCCACCGGTCCTGAACGGGCACCGGCGCCCCCGCCGCGCGCTCGTGCGCGGCGGGGGCGCCGGTGGGGTCGCGGGGGGCGTCGCGGGGACGTCCCGGGGACGTCGCGGGCCGCGGTTCAGCGGTCCGGGGCGTCGGCCAGCGGCCAGCCGCCGGCGGCCAGCCGCGAGGAGACCCGCGCGACGTCCGCGGCGGACGCCTGGTCCAGGGTGGCGTCGCCGATGAGGCGCTCGGCGTCGGCGGTGGTGACGGTCTCGCCCGCCGCCGCCATCCGCGCCAGCTCCCCGGCGATGCGGCGCACCTCCTCCTCGGTGCACTTGCGCCGCAGCAGGCCCAGCAGCGCCACGTAGTCCTGGCGCGGCACGCCGGCGGGGTAGCCGGCGCGCAGCCACTCCACGACGCGGCCGGCGAAACCCGGCCCGGTGGTGGTCCCGGTGTCGGTCACGCTCGCCTCCCGGCGGTCGGTGTCAGCTCTCGTCCACGAACGTCGGGTAGACGTGCTCGAAGCTCAGCTCCTTGCCGAGGCCGCCGGCCACGACGTAGGCGATGCCCAGCGCCACGCACGCCAGGACGACCGCGAAGCACAGCGCGCCGAGCAGCCGGAAGGCCGGGTGCGGCGGGCCGCCGCCGCGCTCCTGCGCACCGCCGGCGGCGTGCGCGGTGGCGCGGATCCCCAGCGAGAACAGCACCGGCAGGCCGGCGCCGAGCACGAGCGAGACGAGCAGCACCTCGCCGATCGCGCGCAGCTCCAGGGTCAGCACGTGCCCCACGACGGGCCTCCTCCGGGATCGGTGCGGGCGGTGGTGCGGGCGGTGGTGCGGGCGGTGCTGCCCGCGGTGGCCGGCGCGCTCACGCCGCGACGCTCTCGTGCCCGGCGCGCGCGTCCTGCCACTCGTCGTTGACGTTGCCGGCGTGCACCGGGTCGCGCTTGGAGCGCAGCCAGACCACGACGGCGAACGCCAGCAGGGCCGCGGTGATGACCGCCGCGCCCAGCAGGCCGTCGCCGGCCGCGTGGGCGACCCACCAGGTGGCCGCGCCCACCAGGCCGGCCGCGGGCAGGGTGGTGACCCAGGCGACGAGCATGCGCCCGGCCACCCGCCAGCGGACCACCGCGCCGGGCTTGCCGACCCCGGTGCCCAGCACCGAGCCGGTGGTGACGTGCGTGGTGGACAGGGCGAAGCCGAGGTGGCTGGAGGTGAGGATCGTGGCGGCGGAGGCGGTCTCGGCCACCAGCCCCTGCGGCGGGGCGATCTCGACCAGGCCCTTGCCCAGGGTGCGGATGATGCGCCAGCCGCCGAGGTAGGTGCCGGAGGCGATGGCCAGCGCGCACACCAGCTTCACCCAGAACGGGATCTGCGTGGTGCTGGACCAGTGCCCGGAGGCGATCAGGCCCAGGGTGATGACGCCCATCGTCTTCTGCGCGTCGTTGGTGCCGTGGGCCAGCGAGACGAGCGAGGCGGAGCCGATCTGGCCCCAGCGGAAACCGGAGTCGGTGCGGCGCTCGGCCACCCCGGCGACGACCCGGTACACCATCCACGTCCCGATGCCCGCGACGAGGCCGGCGACGACCGGGGAGGCCAGGGCGGGCACGACGACCTTGCCCAGGACGCCGTCGATCTTCGTGCCGTCGCCGTCCCAGTTCACCGCGCCCCAGCCCAGGCCGGCCGCCGCGGAGCCGATGAGGCCGCCGAACAGGGCGTGCGAGGAGCTGGAGGGCAGGCCGAGCAGCCAGGTCGTGAGGTTCCAGGCGATGGCGCCGACCAGGCCGGCGAGCACGATGAGCAGCAGCGCGGAACCGCCGCCCTCGAGCAGTTCGGGCCTGGGGGTGCCGTCGGGGTTCTGGATGCGCACCACCGCGTTGGTGACGGTGAGGGCGACCTCCACGGAGAGGAAGGCGCCGACGAGGTTCAGGACCCCGGACAGGGCCACGGCCGCCTTGGGCGGCAGGGCGTGGGTGGCGATGGAGGTCGCCATCGCGTTCGCGGTGTCGTGGAAGCCGTTGGTGAAGTCGAAGGAGAGGGCCACCACGACGACCAGGGCCAGGATGACCGTTGGTGTGTCCACGAGCAACGAGCGTGACAGCGCCGCCCGCGGCCCGACAGCCCAGTCGGGGCCCCGCGGACGGAGTTCACCGGGTGTTCACGCACGGTGGGGAACCGCTGACCGGCGTCGTTCGTGACGTGCCGCCGGGTGCGGTGCACCGCGGGACGGGGTAGAACGTCCCGATGGTCACCGCGCACGAGGAGCTGGAACTGAAGTACGACGTCGATGAGGGGGTCGAGCTCCCGGCCCTCGCCGCGCTGCTGGCGCAGGGCGGTCCCGCGGGGGACCCCGCCTCCCCCCTCAGCGAGGGCGACGGCGGTGAGCACGAGCTGGAGGCGGTCTACTTCGACACCGCCGACCTGAAGCTGGCCGCCGCGCGCACCACCCTGCGCCGGCGCACCGGCGGCGAGGACGCCGGCTGGCACGTGAAGCTGCCCGGCGACGGCGGCGCGGACGGGGGTGCGGACGGGGGCGCGGAGGTGCGCGAGCGCCGCGAGATGCGGGTCCCGCTGGGCCGCGCGGTGCGCACGGTGCCCGCCGCCCTGCGCCGCCTGGTCGCCGCGCAGACCGGCGACGCGCCGCTGGTCCCGGTGGCGCGCATCAGCACCACCCGGCGCGTGCGGCACCTGGTGGACCCCACCGGTCGCGTGCTGCTGGAGCTGGCCGACGACCGCGTCACCGCGCAGCGGCTGCTGCCCTCGGACGGGCCCGGCGACGTCGCCGCGGCGCCGGTGAGCTGGCGCGAGGTGGAGGTCGAGCTCGTCGAGGGCGACCGCGCGCTGCTGGACGCGGTGGCCGCGGGGGCGCGGGCCGCGGGGCTGCGCCCCTCGGCCAGCGGCTCCAAGCTCGCCCGCGCCCTGGGCACCGCCGGGCCGGGCGTCCCCGCGCAGGAGGAGCCCGCCGACGAGCCGGCCGAGGCCGCCACCGACGAGCCTGCCGCCCAGCCCGCCGCCCAGCCCGGCGCCGGGGAGCCGGCCGGCGCGGCCCCCGCTGCCGCGCCCGCGCAGCTCGGGCCGCTGCCGCGCCCGCGCGGGAAGCTGACGACCCGCTCGCGCGCCGGCGACGTGGTGCTGGCGCACCTGGTCGAGCAGGTCGAGCAGGTCCTGGCGCAGGACCCGCGGGTGCGCCTGGACGCCCCCGACGCCGTGCACAAGATGCGGGTGGCCACCCGCCGCCTGCGCAGCGCGCTGCGCACCTTCCAGCCGCTGTTCGCCGAGCCGACCCGGCCGCTGCGCGACGAGCTGCGCTGGCTGGCCGCCGAGCTGGGCGCCGCCCGCGACGCCGAGGTGCTGCGCGACCGCCTCAGCGGCGCCGTCGCCGAGCTGACCCCCGCCGGCGCCCCCGCCGCCCCCGGGGACGGCGGCACCGCGCAGGTCGGCGAGGACGCTCCCCCGGCGGCGGCGCGGGCCGTGCGCGAGCAGCTCGAGGGCGCCTACCGCGAGGCGCACGACCGGGTGCTGGCCGAGCTGGACTCGCAGCGCTACCTCCGGCTGCTGCAGGACCTGCGCACCCTCGTCACCGAGCCGTCGCTGACGTCGCGCGCCAAGCGCCCGGCCGCCAGGGTGCTGCCCCGGCGGGTGGCGCGCACGTACGAGAAGCTCGCGGAGCTGGTGCGCCGCGCGCAGCGCGCCGAGGCCGGCCACGAGCGCGACGAGCTGCTGCACGAGGCCCGCAAGGCCGCCAAGCAGGTGCGCTACGCCGCCGAGGCGGTGGCGGTGGTCTTCGGCAAGGACGCCACCCGCTTCGCCGGCGCGGTCACCGAGGTGCAGGAGGTCCTCGGCGAGCACCAGGACTCCGTGGTGACCCGCGAGCGCCTGCACGAGCTGGCCACTGCCGAGGGCGTGGGCACCGCGGCGGCGTTCGCGTACGGGCGCCTGTACGAGCGCGAGCTGGTGCACGCGGCCACCAGCGAGGAGGACTTCGCCGGGGTGTGGGCCGCGGCGGGCACCAAGCGCCTGCACCGCTGGCTGCGCTGAGGCCCCCCGGCAGCACCGCGCCCCGCCGCCCCGGTCCGCACCGGGGTGGCGGGGCGCGGCCCGCTCAGGCGGGGCTCACTCCCACTCGATGGTCCCCGGCGGCTTGCTCGTCACGTCGAGCACGACGCGGTTGACCTCGGGGACCTCGTTGGTGATGCGGGTGGAGATGCGCGCCAGCACGTCGTAGGGCAGGCGGGTCCAGTCCGCGGTCATGGCGTCCTCGGAGCTGACCGGGCGCAGCACGACCGGGTGGCCGTAGGTGCGGCCGTCGCCCTGCACGCCCACCGAGCGCACGTCGGCCAGCAGCACCACCGGGCACTGCCAGATCTCGCGGTCCAGGCCGGCGGCGGTGAGCTCCTCGCGGGCGATGGCGTCGGCGGCGCGCAGGGTCTCCAGGCGCTGGGGGGTGACCTCGCCGACGATGCGGATGCCCAGGCCCGGGCCGGGGAAGGGCTGGCGCCACACCATCGCCTCGGGCAGGCCGAGCTGCTCGCCGACGGCGCGGACCTCGTCCTTGAACAGGGCCCGCAGCGGCTCCACCAGCTCGAACGCCATGTCCTCGGGCAGGCCGCCGACGTTGTGGTGGCTCTTGATGGTGGCCGCGCCGGTGCCGCCGCCGGACTCCACCACGTCCGGGTAGAGGGTGCCCTGCACGAGGAAGCGCACCTCGCCGCTGCCGCCCTCGGCGGCCACGACGTCGGCGGCG
Source organism: Kineococcus gurbantunggutensis (assembly GCF_050871925.1). Taxonomy (NCBI): domain Bacteria; kingdom Bacillati; phylum Actinomycetota; class Actinomycetes; order Kineosporiales; family Kineosporiaceae; genus Kineococcus; species Kineococcus gurbantunggutensis. Next base: position 4,342 of record NZ_JBJLSG010000038.1, on the reverse strand, counting down.
GCCTGCTCGAAGACGCGGATGAACTCCCGGCCGATGGTCTTGCGCTTGGCCTCGGGGTCGGTGACGCCGGCCAGGGCGTCGGCGAAGCGCTGCGCGGCGTCGACCACGTGCAGCTTCACGCCGGTGGCGGCGACGTAGTCCTGCTCGACCTGCTCGGCCTCGCCGGCGCGCAGCAGGCCGTGGTCGACGAACACGCAGGTGAGCTGCTCGCCCACGGCGCGCTGGACGAGGGCGGCGGCCACGGCGGAGTCCACGCCGCCGGACAGGCCGCAGATCACCTTGCCGTCGCCGACCTGGGCGCGGATGCGGGCGACCTGCTCGTCGATGACGTTGCCGGTCGTCCAGTCCGCCGGCACGCCCGCGCCCTCGCGCAGGAAGTTCACCAGCACGTCCTGCCCGTGGGTGGAGTGCTTGACCTCCGGGTGCCACTGCACGCCGTACAAGCGCCGCTCGTCGTCCTCGAAGGCGGCGACGGGGGTGTCGTCGGAGGAGGCCACGACCCGGAAGCCCTCGGGGGCGCGGGCCACGCTGTCGCCGTGGGACATCCACACCGACTGCTCGGCGGGCTGCCCGCGCAGCAGCGTGGAGCCGGCGGACTCCGGCACCCGCGCGACGGTGCCGCCGTACTCGCGCCGGCCCGTGCGGTGCACCTCCCCGCCCAGCGCCTTGGCCATGGCCTGGAACCCGTAGCAGATGCCCAGCACCGGCACGCCCGCCTCGAACAGGGCGGCGTCGACCTGCGGGGCGTCCTCGGCGTAGACGCTGGCCGGGCCGCCGGAGAGGATGATCGCGGCCGGGTCCTTGGCGAGGATGTCCGCCACCGGCGTCGTGCTGGGCACGATCTCGGAGTAGGCGTCGGCCTCGCGCACGCGGCGGGCGATGAGCTGGGCGTACTGCGCGCCGTAGTCGACGACCAGGACCGGGCGGTGGGCGCGCTCGGCGGCCACCTCGGCGGGCTGGTCGGCGGCCTGCGCGGCGGCCTGCTCGGCGGCCTGCTCGGCGGCCGTGGAGGGGCTGGTCTGCGGGGTGTCGGGCGCGTCCGGCGTCACGGCCCCAGGGTATCCGCCGGGCGGCGCGGGCCCGTCCACCGCGAGCGGCGGGCGGCGGCGCCGGCGGGCGCTCGACACCGCCCGCCACCGCGCATAGCTTCTGCACAGCCGGCCCGCACGGCCGGCGCGCGCACCACCGCAGGTGCGCAGCACTCGCTCGACGACGAGGAGACACCGTGCGACCACGCACCCCCGCGCGCCGACGGCGGACGACCCTGGGCGCGGCCGCCCTGGTGCTCGCCCTGGCCCCGGTCCCCGCCGCGCTGGCGGCCCCCGCCGGGCCCGCGCACCACCGCACCGACCTGACCCCGGCCGACCGCGCGCTGGCCGCGTCCTCGCTGCGCGAGGACCCCACCCGCGAGCGCTTCTACTTCGTCATGGCCGACCGGTTCGAGAACGGCGACCCGTCCAACGACAGCGGCGGGTACGGCGCCGACCGCCTGGTCAGCGGCCTGGACCCCACGCACAAGGGCTTCTACCACGGCGGGGACCTCAAGGGGGTCCTCGACCGGCTGGACTACATCCAGGGCCTGGGCACGACGGCGATCTGGCTGACGCCCTCGTTCGCGAACAAGCCGGTGCAGGGGCAGGGCGCCAACGTCTCCGCCGGGTACCACGGGTACTGGATCACCGACTTCACCCGGATCGACCCGCACCTGGGCACCAACGAGGAGCTGCGGCAGCTCGTGGACGCCGCGCACGCGCGGGGCATGAAGGTGTTCTTCGACATCATCACCAACCACACCGCCGACGTGATCTCCTACGCCGAGGGCACCTCGCGCTACGTCCCCAAGGCCGAGGAGCCGTACCGCGACGCGACCGGCGCGGAGTTCGACGACAGCGACTTCGCCGGCGGGCCGTTCCCCCCGCTGGACGCGGAGACCTCGTTCCCGTACACGCCGGTGGTGCCGGCCGCCGAGGCGGAGGTGAAGGTCCCCGCCTGGCTGAACGACCCGACGATGTACCACAACCGCGGCGACGCGCTCTTCAACGGCGGCGAGTCCGACCGGTACGGGGACTTCTCCGGCCTGGACGACCTGTTCACCGAGCGCCCCGAGGTCGTCGAGGGCATGACGGAGATCTACCGCGCGTGGGTGGACTTCGGCATCGACGGCTTCCGCATCGACACCGTCAAGCACGTGGGCACGGAGTTCTGGCAGGAGTTCGCCCCGGCGATCCGCCAGCAGGCCGCCGCCCGCGGCGACGAGGACTTCTTCTCCTTCGGGGAGGTGTACGACTCGAACCCGGAGTTCCTCTCCCGCTACACGACCGGGGCCGGCCTGCAGGCCACGCTGGACTTCGGGTTCCAGGCCCGCGCGCGCGCCTTCAGCAGCGGCGGGGACGCCGCGGCGCTGCAGGACTTCTACGCGCAGGACGACTACTACACCGACGCCGACTCCAACGCCTACTCGCTGCCCACGTTCCTGGGCAACCACGACATGGGCCGCATCGGCGCGTTCCTGCGCGACGACGGCGCGCAGGGCGAGGAGCTGCTGCGCCGCGACGAGCTGGCGCACGCGCTGATGTACCTCACCCGCGGGCAGCCGGTCGTCTACTACGGCGACGAGCAGGGCCTGACCGGCGACGGCGGCGACCAGGACGCGCGCCAGGACCTGTTCCCCTCGCGGGTGGCCAGCTACAACGACGACGACCTCATCGGCACCGACGCCACCACCGCGCAGGAGAACTTCGACACCGCGCACCCGCTGTACCGGCGCATCGCCGAGCTGGCGCGGCTTCGCCAGGACCACCCGGCCCTGGCCGACGGCGCACAGGTGCACCGCTACGCCTCGGACGGCCCCGGCGTGTACGCCTTCAGCCGCATCGACGCGCAGGAGCAGCGCGAGTACGTCGTGGCCGTGAACAACTCCCCGCGCCCGCAGACCGTCACGTTCGACACGTTCAGCGGCCGGCGCGCGTTCCAGGGCCTGTGGCCGGCGGGCACCGGCGACGTGCGCTCGGCGCGCTCGGGCGAGGTGACCGTGACCGTGCCGGCGCTGTCGGCGGCGGTGTGGCGCGCGGCAGCGCCGCTGCGCGGCGGGGAGCGCGCGGCGGGTACGCCGGAGTTCACCACCGGCGCCACCGTGGGCGGGCGCGCCGAGGTCGGCGTGGACGTGCCCGGCGACGGGTTCCAGCAGGTCACCTTCGCCTACCGGGCGGCCGGCACGAAGCGGTGGACGCCGCTGGGCACCGACGACAACGCCCCGTACCGGGTGTTCCACGACGTCACCGGCGTGCCCGAGGGCACCGAGCTGGAGTACCGGGCCGTCGTGCGCGGCGCCTCCGGCGACCTCGCCGCGGCGGGCACCACCGCGACCGTGGTGCCCCCGCCGCCGGCGCCGGAGCCGCCCCCGGCCGGGCCGGTGCAGCAGCCCGGCGCGGTGGCCGCCGCCGGGTCGTTCAACAGCGAGGTCGGCTGCCCGGGCGACTGGCTGCCCGACTGCGAGCAGGCGCAGATGGCGCTGGACCCGGCCACCGGGCTGTGGACGCTGGCGGTGGACCTGCCGGAGGGCTCCTACGAGGTCAAGGCGGCGCTGGAGCGCGGCTGGGAGGAGAACTACGGCGAGGGCGGCGTGCGCGGCGGGGCGAACGTGCCGTTCGCGGTGCCGGCCGGCGGCGGCCGGGTGCTCCTCACCTACGACCACGCCACCCACGTGATCGGCGCGAGCGCCGGCTGAGCGGGCGGCGGCCCGCGGGGACCCCTCCCGCGGGCCGCCGCGGGGTCGCCCGGGGGCCGCCGCGGGGTCGCCCGGGGGTATCCCGGCGCTTATCACGTGGAACGCCCCGGGGAGAGCGATTACCGTCGATGCACGTGCGGGCACTCCCCCTCCCAGACCCCGGTCCCCCCGACGTCCGATCACCCGTGCGCCTGCTGCTGCGCACCGCGGCGCAGCAGTGGCGCCCGATGGCGGTCGGCACCTCCTTCGGCTGCGCGTGGATGCTCACGCAGGCCGTCCTGCCCGCCGCGGTCGGCGAGGCCCTCGACGAGGGCGTCCTCGCCGGCGACGCCGGCGCCCTGCTGCGCTGGTCCGGCGTCGTCCTCGCCCTGGCCGTCGTCACCACCGTCGCCGCGGTCCTGCGGCACCGCTTCGCCGTCACCAACTGGCTGACCGCCTGCTTCCGCACGCTGCAGCAGGTGGGCCGGCACACCGCGCGCGCCGGCACCGGCGTCACCGCCCGGCTGCCCCAGGGCGAGGGGGGGGGGCGGGGCGGGTGCGCCGGCGCCCCCGGGGGCCCCCCCCCCGCCCGACCCCCCCCCCCCCCGCCCCCCCCCCCACCCCCGCCCGCCCGCG